>CAZDPP010000059.1:0-1524 GCA_964507495.1 uncultured Candidatus Saccharibacteria bacterium | reverse complement strand
CAAAAACAGGCCGACACCTATGTGGGTGAGCTTGTAAACGCCATGGCGAGCGGTACCGGACCTGATCTGGTGCTGATCTCGCAACATAATGCCGTGGCACTTGGTGACAAACTACTTTCTATCCCATACAGCACAGTATCGCAGAGCACGTTTGTTAATTCGTTTATAGATGAAGGTCGGTTATTTTTAACAACGCAAGGCTCTGTGGCTCAGCCTTTTTTGATTGACCCGTTGGTTATGTATTGGAACCGCGACTTGTTTGCCAGTGCCGGCATCCCCAACCCACCCCGCTACTGGAGCGAGTTTATAACCTTGGCGCCCAAGATGACCGTGCTCGATGGGGGAGCAAATATCACAAAAAGCACCGTGGCTCTTGGTGGATGGAGCAATATCCTTAATGCCAAAAGCATACTCGCTACGCTGTTCTTGCAAGCGGGCGACCCCATTACTGCCTATAACGACACAGGAGAGCTTTCGTCTCGACTTGGTATTACCCCGCAAGGTGCGACAGAAAATCCAGCGGCATCTGCTCTCAACTTCTATACTGGTTTTGCGAACCCATCCAAAACTATCTACTCGTGGAACCGCGCCTTGCCGGAAGCGCTCGACGACTTTGTGGCAGGCGATTTGGCGGTATATTTTGGTTTTGCGAGCGACTATCCGACGCTTAGTGCCCGCAACCCTAACCTGCGTGTTGGGGTTGCCTTGTTGCCACAAATACAAGGTAGTGCAACACAGCTGACTTTTGGAAATATCACAGGCCTCGCTATTCCTCGTACCGCTACAAACGTGATGGGGGCAGCAACTATTGCACAAAAACTCACCTCGCCAGTAGCAATCACCGCACTATTTTCGAGCACAGGGCTCCCGCCGGTACGGCGAGATGTGCCTATTGATACATCGCAAAGTGCAGCGGGGGCTGTGTTTGTGCAGTCGGCACTTATTGCCCGTGGGTGGCTTGACCCGAACCCACAAGCGACGAATAGTATATTTGAGACCATGATAGAATCGGTGATAAGCGGCCAATCACAACCCGACCAAGCAGTGGGGGAGGCTGCGCAGACAATGCGCTCGCTGTTACAATAGACTTCATGCGTACTATCTTTACGAAGCAAACTATTTTTGCAGGCATCTCTACCGTAGTATTAATATTCTTTTTGTTTTTGCCGTTTGTAGTGTTTGCACAGATTTCTTCTGGTCCTTCGGACACACTAAATTTTTCTTCAGGTCCTTCGGGTGATACAAATTTTTCTTCAGGTTGCAACCAAAACAGCGGCTTCTTTACCCTCTGCAATCCTCTAGGCAGCACCACAACCTTTTGTGGTTTAATCAAAAAACTTCTCTCGGCGCTCATGATAGTGGGTATCCCCATCGCCGTGTTGTTTCTTGTCTATGCAGGCTTTTTGTTTGTGTGGGCGCGCGGCAACCCAGCAGGCCTGGAGAAGGCGAGAAAAAACCTCATGTATGTGGTCATTGGTATAGGTATATTCCTCGGTGCGTGGGGTCTTGGACAGGTGGTGGCTA
>CAZDPP010000058.1:0-1551 GCA_964507495.1 uncultured Candidatus Saccharibacteria bacterium | reverse complement strand
GCGGAGATCTCTTCTGGGCGATACCAAGTTCCCCCCATCTCAACCTCGATGCCGCCATTTTGCGACTTACGCAATTCAAAAGGTACGAGCGCTTTATCTTTTTGAACAAACTCCTCTTCGAAGTTGTGGCCGATAAAGCGTTTGATCTGATAAATAGTATTTTTTGGGTTCGTTACCGCTTGGCGGCGCGCAATGAGCCCGGCCAAACGCTCGCCAGTTTTGCTTGTAGCAACAATTGAGGGCGTAGTGCGTGCGCCTTCAGCATTCTCGAGTATCTGCGGCTCGCCACCGCGCATAATTGCCATTGCAGAGTTTGTTGTACCCAAGTCGATTCCAAGTATTTTTGACATAGATTTTTTAAATTATGTGATAATTACTTTTTTGTGTATACCGCAACTTGTGCTGGGCGGATAATTTTTTCGTCAATACTATACCCCGCTCTGTGGACACTTTCAACTGTATGATCATTATCGACATCGTCAGTCGGGATCTCTTGGAGCGCCTCATATCGATGTGGGTCAAATGTATCCCCTACATTGCCAAATTGTTCGACCCCTACCTTACGTAAACCTTCTATAAGCTGCTTGTAGACCACTTGAAGCTCTTTGTTTGTCGCATCGTGTCGTAGCGCCATCTCAAAGGTATCGAGTGCGGGAAGTAATTCCTCAACCACATCGCCTTTGATACGAGATTCTCGATCGGCGTGTATGCCGGCCTCTTCGCGTTTATAATTTGCAAAGTCCGCTCGCGACCGCTGCCACCCCTCTAGATATTCTTGTTTTTCTTCGACTGTTTTTTGTAGTTTCTCACGCAACCTCTTTACAGAGGCGGGAGTAAGTTCAGCATCTTCTTCGTCTATAAACTCAGTATCATCATGCTCGTTATTCATACGTGTGCGGTGGTTATAGTTGTCATAATTTTATTTAAGAAATAAATTTTGTCAAGAAAATTGGCTTGATATATCAATCCACTGCGCGATCCCCCTTTTTGCGACCAGGGGGTGGCTGTTTTGGTCGCGCGGTCGTCTGGAGGTTTACCAATAAAAAATGGCCTGGGTAGCGCTGTTTGAGTCGAAACCAGGCGCTCTCTGCATACTGCTTCTTAAAGAGACGCTTATCGAGTTCTTGCTCAAGCTCGGCAATGGCGTGTTCATAACCTGGTAGTTGGTCAAACAACCATTGGTGTACACGACCAATAGTGTCGCGTCCTACGCCCAACTCATCTTCAATAGCACGATGTGATTCGCCCGAAATGAGCATGCGAGCGATGATGATGCGACGCCCAAGCATTATTCGTTCGCTTTCGGTGAGTAGGTCGCGGAGAAATAGTTTCATAGCATCGCGACCCTGCACAACACTCGCAGCGGTATAAAGCATATCAAGCACCTCTATGCGGTGTTTGTTGGTTAGATTTCTTGCGCGGACTTTCATAGGTATTGGTTCGATGCACCTCTGTGTAGTGCGGATGCATGGTTAGTTTAAAGTAAATGGATTGATATATCAATCCACCCCAATCTTACAAACATACCAATGTTTTAGGGATTTTAATCAG
>CAZDPP010000057.1:0-2052 GCA_964507495.1 uncultured Candidatus Saccharibacteria bacterium | reverse complement strand
GTAGGCACACAGGGCAGCCACACCCAGGGTCGAGCGGCGAGAGGTCGTCTTTGTACTCTGCGCGCTCTATGTTGAGTTTGCCAGTGTTGGTAAAAAGCGTGCCGGTGCGGCCGTTGCGCGTGGGGATAACGCAGTCGAACGTGTCGACACCGTATTCAGCGCCTAAGAGAATATCCTCTGGCTCACCAACACCAAGCCCATGCACTGGCATGTCAGATGGCAAATGTTTGAGCATCTTGAGCGCCGACTGGAGAGAATTTTCTCCATATTTTTTACTAAACGATCCCCCTAAACCAAAACCATCGAACCCCATATCGCCGATAACTTTAGCGCTCTCGGCACGCAAGTCGTCGAACTGGCCACCTTGGGCTATGCCGTATATAGCTTGTCTGTTGTTGGCATCGATATTTTGGCGATGTGCGGCGAGGCTACGCTTAGCCCAGCGATGGGTGCGCTCCATCGCCTCTTTTTGGTACTCATATGGCGCGGTGGGCTCAGTGCACTCATCGAACGCAAAAAATATATCAGCACCGAGTTTGTGTTGGATTTCGACCGAGCGCTCTGGGGTAAAGCGATGCATCGAGCCGTCGAGGTGCGATGTAAACGTCACACCGTCGTCGTCTACTATGGCAAGCTTTCCATGACTCGTTGCAAGTTCCTGATCCCAGAGGGTAGGCTTCGGAATTTCCTTCCGAAAAGGTCCTCGGTTCTCCTCGTCAGACTCGGCCAGACCATTTTCTTCAGAAAATTCCTCCGCTCCTACTCCCTTCTGGTCTCCTAAACCAAATTTTGAAACTTTTTTTCCAAACCCAACACCAAGTGAGAATACTTGGAAACCGCCCGAGTCGGTCATGGTGGGTCCCTGCCAACCCATAAACTTCCCCACCCCACCAGCTTTGTGGACAACATCCTCGCCTGGCGAGAGATAAAGGTGATAGGTGTTGGCTATCACTGTCTGCAGGCCCAATTCTTTAAATTGTGCACTAGAGACGCCTTTAATGGTTGCCTTGGTCGCAACACCCACAAATGCTGGTGTTTGTATGTCGCCATGTGGCGTACGCAAAATACCCGCACGCCCACTGGCGCCGGGAACCTTCTCTTCGATAGTAAAAGTAAGTGGTCGCACTAGTTGGCTGCAGCACCCTCAGGAGGCGGTACTGCTCCAGAGGATTGTACACTCAAAAGGTCGACTTCGAAAATAAGAGTTGAGTTTGGCGGTATAGGTCCCATACCATTTGCACCATACGCAAGTCCTGGTGGGATGATGAGCAAACGCTTGCCGCCCACTTTCATACCTTGCAATCCTTGGTCCCATCCAGGGATAACTTGACCAGCGCCCAGGATAAAACAAAATCCTTCTGGGCACTCTGGGGGTCCAGACCTGCCAATTGACGTATCAAACACTCTGCCGTCTTGGAATTTGCCCGTATAGTTTACCGTAACCATATCACCAACCTTCGCGACCTCTCCAGTTCCTACTGTTTGATCTTGTACGACAAGTCCTTCGTTTGTGGACTGCGTAGTTGTTGATTGTTGTGATTGCATGTTAGACGGATTAAAAATAAAGAAAAACGCAACGACCGAAAGGCCAGCTGCAACTGCAATACCTGTTGTGAGTTGTACTCGTGTCATACCTCAAGGATATAGTGCGGGTGCCGTTGGGGCAAGCAGTATATCCCCCACCGATTCGATGCTTGCAGACTGTGGCGTGACCGCAACAGCAATCCTCAACACATGCGCATTGAGTGCTACGAGTACAAAGACAAAGACTGCTACGAATGCCCCTCCAAGCAACATATCGGTTGGTTGTATTTGGATGTGGATAAAAAATGTCAGTACTAACACCACCACCAACAACACCCCAAGGCTACCTAGCACAGTTGTGGTTGTTGTGCGTGGGTCACTAAAGAAGCGCACAATATATCGCTGTATTCCTTGCAAAAACGAATTTGCCTGAGTTGCGCTTGTTGCGATTGCCGCCCCTGCCACAGGTTTGTTTGCGAAATACTGCAGAACAACGGTCGCGGGGTGGCGCTCATATACTCCCTGGGC
>CAZDPP010000056.1:2029-2273 GCA_964507495.1 uncultured Candidatus Saccharibacteria bacterium | reverse complement strand
CACAACAAGTAATGTCTCGGTAGGTGAACTCATGTTTACATACGAGCCTGCCGTGGGTGCGGCGCCTCCGGGCATTAAAGCGGCCGTAACCATAAACGGCATACTATTTGAAACAGAGCATTTTGTACGGAAATGAACCCTATCACACACATACAACAAAGAGGGTTTGTGGCGCTCACATCAATTATCATCATCTCGGCCGTACTGCTCTTGATGGCCACAACTGCTGGGCTCACGGGGCGGT
>CAZDPP010000056.1:0-2019 GCA_964507495.1 uncultured Candidatus Saccharibacteria bacterium | reverse complement strand
AAAGCCGCAGTGCCACGGCAGCGGAGGCGTGTGTCGACGAAGCAAGGCTTTTGCTCGCCAAAAATCCCCGCTATGCTGGAAGCAGTACTATCGCGATAGGGGATGCAAGCTGTGTTATTGGCGACATCACTACCTCGGGCATACAAAAAAGTTTTAACACGTTGGCGAATTATAGAAATATGTACACGCGCCTACATATAACTCTGGATGCAAACGACCTCTCGCTCGTGTCGTGGGAAGAAATTCCATAAATGCATAAAGAGTAAGAAAAAGTTAAAAGGTTATTTTGAAACGCAACAACCCCCTGATTTTTTGGAGCTAATCCAAAAGATCAGGGGGTTTTTTTGCGGAGGATCAGGTCTTGACCTTATCCTCCGCATTCTTGCCGGCCGTCGAAACGGCCGAGCAGCCGCTGTTGAAGTACTTGGCCGAGCAGTCGCTCGGCCCCTCGGTGACCTGGGCGCGGGCCGGGGCCGCGAGGGCGGCGGCGATGAGGGTGGCGGCGGCGAGAAGGACGATGCGGCGCATGGGATGCTCCCTTGTTTGAGTCTAGGAGGATTCCTAGACTCGACGACTAGAATATAGTATACACCCAACGTATATTTTGTCAAGTACCTAAATTATATCTGTGGATAAGGCATTTTTAGAGCCACGTTGTGTGCTCTAATTAACATACATTCTCTACTCTTATGCCACCCACACCACAAACACAACCTACTGCGCCAATAGAGCAAACGCACATGAGCCAACACGGGTTTGTGTACGCACTTGTGGCTGCGTTTGTACTACTGCTCGCGGTTGGGGGGTATTTTATCTTCCGCCCTACAGGAGGCGCGCCTGATAAAGTTATGGTCGCCGCGCGAGAGTTTAGGCCAGAAGGTAGTATATATCTCACGCTTTCGCCGCTTAATTCCAGCTACACCGGTATCTACTCGTTTGATCTTGCCACCAATTCGCTCGCCAAAGTGGTTGGCAAAGATAATACGGCGAGTCTTACTGCACATCCTGCTGCTTCGTCGCTTATTTTCTCGTCGAATATTTCTCTTGACTCAACAAAAACATCTATAAGTCCACTGCAGATTTTTAGCATGGGTGAGCAGGGGACACTTAAGCAAATCACCAACACAAAGAGTACCTTCAAGCGCCACCCATCATACTCAGATGCGCTTGGTTTGTATGTGTATGGCGCCAAAGCTGGAGCAACAGCTCTCGGGATCAATCCAAATGATTTTAATATCTATACCTTTAAAGACGGCAAAGAGAGTCTGGTTGCACAAGGCGCGCTCCCTGCGCTCACCCCAGACGGCAAGTCGGTGGTGGCGCTTCGTCAAGACGGTCTCTACCTCATCTCACTCACCAGCACTACAACGCAAAAGATATGGGGGCTCGACCACGGAGGTTCAGCGCTCAATCTGCAGTTTACACTCTCGCCATCGGGCAAATATATTGCGTGGTCGATACCAAACGACGGATATATCTACATCATGAGCGTTAACTCGTGGGCGCCGTTTAAGGGCTCGGTGACATCAAAGATTCAAACTCACGCATTTTGGCCGGTATTCTCTCCAAACGAAGAGTACCTGGCATACGAACAAGTCGATTGGGCGCCGACCCCAACAAACCAAAAACTTGTTGTGTGTGATCGCAAGACTCCACAACAGAGGATAGTGCAAGACCTCAAAGAGCTTGATCAACAAAAAATGTTTGTGAGCGGATGGAGGTAGTGCACAGACAGCATATATATGAAACTTACGCTTAAAAATAATATACTCTCGCTGCTTATCATTGCAGCGAGTTTTGTTGTTGCGGCGGGTATAGTGTATGGATTAACTCCCCACATACAAGTATATGCAAGTGATAAGGATAGCGAGGATAAGGCTCCAGAGACTGGTTGCGGCAATGTTGGGCATATTGATAATAGTGATCCGGAAGGCAACAACACCCGCACCAACACCTCCGGTGGCCTCCTCCCACAACTCTGCTCTGATGGCTCACTACAACCATCACACGAACAATGCA
>CAZDPP010000055.1:0-2733 GCA_964507495.1 uncultured Candidatus Saccharibacteria bacterium | reverse complement strand
AAAAACCGGTCAGCCAGCTTGACCTTGCCGTGCTCGATGTCGGCCATAATCGAAAAGTTTCGTATATGCTGCATGGGACCCACTGTACCATTTTTATCAAAACTATGAAGAGACCTCCGTAGTTTCCATGGGCGGAGGCACATCTTTGAATCGTCGACTAAACGCCACCAACACCTCTCTTAATTCTGGATTCTTGAGCATCCAAAGTGTCAGTGTAGTAGCGCCAAGACCCAATATCCCCGCAACACTACCTTGTATCATGAGCCCCAGAGTGGTGTTTATAGTCCCCGCCATACCGGAGGTTGCAAGTACGCCATAAGCGACTGCGCCACCGATGACAGATGCTGCAAAACTTTGGAATATGAGCGCGCCCAGACGCGCCCGCGGCACCTTAAAGTCGCGCACAAAATACCAGTAGGCAACACAAAACTGCGCGATCGAACCTATGGCATACCCCAAAGAAAGCATGAGCACATTAGTGCCCGGGACATCCGACACCCGCAAGAGGCTCTCAATAAACGCCCGAAAGAATAGATTGTGCGCAAACAACCCGAGCAAAAATAGTGCCGAAAATATAGAAACCACGACATCGACAATACCGTAGTAGAGCGGCTTACGGCTATCTCCCGCGGCGTAGTATGCGCGCGCTATGAGCAGCGTCACCGACTGCGCGGCGAGTGAAAGCACGCACAAAGCAAGCGCCGCAGCAGTGAGTCGTGTGGCCTCCCAACTAAATACTCCAGCTCCCAAAATGACACGTACCAACTGTGCGCGCAATACAACCACAAACACAGTTGCAGGTATCGCCCAAAAAAATATGTGTCGAAGCGCGGTCTCGATATAGCGCACAAAGGCAGCGCTTTCACCTGCAGCATAAAGCCTTGCGAGTGTGGGAAATGCCGCAACAGAATATGAGACGCCTATAATGGTGAGTGGCACCGCTTGCAGATTGTACCCAAACATAAATACCGAGATCGACCCCGTAGCTAAAAATGATGCGACAGCGACAAGTGCAAACAAAGAAATCTGGCCTGCCGCAAGTGCCAGTGTGCGCGGCACTGAGAGTTTGAGTACCACGAATAATTCTCGATATGTGCGGGTTATACCGAGCTCAGGTGTCGCCCTCTCGCTCAAGAAAAATGGCAACTGGATTGCCATATGCATAAACGCTCCCAACACTACTCCCCAACCCAACCCCGCCACCCCCATACTAGGATACAGTGCGACAACACCAAAGATAATACCGAGGTTATAGAGAAGCGGAGAAACAGAGTAAAGAAAGAAACGATTTCTCAATTGTGTGAGCGCGGCCAAGATGTTTGAAGCACCTAAAAGAATAGGTTGCAAAAGCAAGATACGCACCAACAAGACAAGCGCAGGGCTTGCAATATCAGGCACCACCCACGACACGATAGTCGGCGCAAATAAAAATAATACGACCGATACTGCCCCCATACCAACAAAAAATATCAAAAGTGCTTGACGTAAAAACGAGACCATGAACCCTTCGTGCTCACGACTCAGACGAGTCAAGACCGGAAGTAGTGCATAAAGCGAGAGAAGTGATGCAATTGTGGCAAATAAAAAGTCCGGGATACGGAATGCCGCATAGTAAAGGTCAAGTGTCCGCGACGTACCAAATGTCGATGCAAGCAAGCGATCACGCACCAGGGCCAACAACTGCGAACCGAAGGCAAATGACGCAAGCAAATATGCCGCCTCATGCATACCACGAACCTCACGACCCATAGCTGATAAAAACGAACGGACCATACTATTGTGTTATTGGGGCAGTCTCTCTGGTCTGTGGAGAGGTAGTGATTGGCAATTGCGCATCAGTAAACGGAGCTTTGCCAGCGCGCAAATTACTCAAGATGAGCAATACCTCGGTATTGTTTGGATTTGTTTTTTGCAGGTCCTCAAACTGACCTACAGCGTCTTGCATACGATCAATTGCTGCATACGAGAGCCCGAGGAAATATTTTGCATTCGCATAATGCGGCTCAAGTTTAAGAGCTTGTTCGAGTACAGGAATAGCATCCCTTGCGTTGTTATTACTGTACAAAAGCAAACCAAGCTCAAACCACAAAGGCGCCACCCCGGGTGCACTCTTGACCGCTGCTTGCGTGGCGATGATAGCGTTCGGGATATCTTTATCCGCAAGGTATACTTGCACAACCAATAAAATAGCGTCGGTGTAATCAGGTTTTAAGGTGAGCGCTCTCGTAAGTTGTGTTTGGTATCCTGCGCGATTGTTATGCAGTAGTTCGAGCCGAGCCCACAAAAGCGGTATGTGTGGATCAGTCGGGTTATAGTGTGCTGCTTTTTGGTACCCTGCCTGAGCACTCTCATAGGCATCTTTGACATTTAATGTCGCAAGAAAAGTATACACTTTGGCAAGTGAGAGGTAGGTGCGATAGTCTTTTGGAAAGAGGGTGATGCTCTGTGTGCCAATCGACTCGATTTCTTGTATGTTTGCTAGAAATTGAGCTTTTTCGTCTTCGGTCGGCTTTGGAATATCTGCCGCCATACGCTCTAGTTTTGCACTGCGCACCTCAATACCTGCACGAAGAGCATCGTTCGTTGTCTCTATTCGTTTTGCACGTTCTGCAAACACAAGAGCTTGGTCGATATCGCGTTGAGTCAGTGCATGAGCCGCTTTGTTGATATATATAGTAGAAAGAAGCCGTCGACCCGCAAGCACCGTACTTCATACTAATAACAACACGAACG
>CAZDPP010000054.1:0-2981 GCA_964507495.1 uncultured Candidatus Saccharibacteria bacterium | reverse complement strand
AGTAAACGCCTACCTTGCACCAACACTCAATGATATTGTTTTTCCTGCAGCAATCTTGCAGTGGCCATTCTTTGATGCCAAAACTGATGCAGCTATCAACTATGCAGGCATCGGTTCAGTTATTGGCCACGAGATTACCCACGGCTTCGACGACCAAGGTGCAAAGTTTGACGCAAAAGGCACCATGCGCACCTGGTGGACAAAAGGAGACTTGCAAAAATTTACTAAAAAAACAAAACCTTTTATAAACCAAGCAAACAAAGAGCTCGCAGCCGACGGAGTGTATATCAACGGCAAACTCACGCTGGGCGAGAATATGGCCGACTCAGGAGGCCTTAGTATTGCGTATGATGCCTATCAAAAATATCTTGAAAAAGTAGGCAGAAAAGATATCGACGGCCTGACTCCCGAACAGCGTTTCTTTTTGGGTTTTGCACAAATGGAGCGCGAACTCGCACGGTCAGAAAGCGTCAAAATGCGTGCGCTCACTGACCCTCACGCACCAGCACCATGGCGCATCAATGGACCAGTATCAAACTTCGAGCCGTTTTACAAAGCCTTTAATGTACAAAAAGGAGATACACTATACCGAAATCCGAAAAATCGTGCAGAAATTTGGTAACTCGACCGCCTACCAGGAGGGTCACAGCCACTCGATATCTTTTTTGTTGTGAGTGATAAGGTATTCGTTCGTTTTTTTGAAGTGGCCGCAGCCGAAGAAGCCATTATAGGCCGAGAAGGGCGACGGGTGAGCTGCCTCGAGCACAAGGTGTTTTTTGCGGTCGATGTGTGCGCCTTTTTGTTTGGCATAGTTGCCCCACAAGATAAACACTATGTTCTCGCGTTGCTCTGAGAGCGCTTTAATGGCTGCATCAGTAAACTCTTCCCAACCTTTTCCTTGGTGCGAACCAGCAAGCCGTGCGCGCACCGTGAGTGTCGCATTTAACAATAAGACCCCCTGGGTGGCCCATCGCGACAAGTCACCATTCCTATTCTTTATAGGCTCGCCATACTCCTGTTCGATTTCTTTAAAAATATTCTGAAGCGATGGCGGCACACGTACATCATCTGCCACAGCAAAACACAGACCATTTGCCTGGTCGAGGCCGTGGTAAGGGTCTTGACCAAGAATAACCACTTTCACTTTCTCGAATGGCGTGAGATCGAATGCTCGAAAAATGTTCTTGGGTGGCGGGTACACCACCCCTTGCAGATATTCTTTTTTTACAAACTCTCTTAAATCTTGGAAATAAGGCTTTACAAACTCGTTCTCGAGGCGCTTTTTCCACGATTCTTCAATGCACACATCCTTCATACCCCTAGTATACAAAAATGGTTGAAGCGGATATACTCCCGTGCAGAAGTATCTCAGGAGACACAACATGCTACTCACCCTCTCTGGGCCAGGTGGCTCAGGCAAAACGACAGCGCTCGCGCGGCTTATGCGGTTTGGAGGACCTTCAAGGTTTCTTCCGCTTCCAAGCCTTACCACTCGCCCTCCGCGTCCGACTGACCTCAGGGGCGAATATCAATACATAACCGACTTTGAGTTTAACGAGCTGAAGCGGCGCGGCGAGTTTGCGTGGACAGTTCAACCACATAACACCCATCGTTATGGGACACTCAAGACCTATATCGAGGCGGCTCTTCAGCCCAACGGTGATGTTTTCGTTGCAATCCTGGTGCCTGAAGTGGTATCTACGCTTTTTGCAACCTTACCAACTGAAAAACACACTTCAATACTGCCTATATACCTCTGGATCGATGACGAAGCCCAACTGAGGAGCAGGCTAACTAGACGAAAGGACTCTGCTAAAGATATCCAGGCTCGCTTGGAGCAAATGCCTAGGGAAAATAAGCTCTCTTCGGCGCTGAGTGTGGATTTCTTCAGGGTCGATGCGACGCAACCCCCCAACTTAGTCTGTAGCACTATCCTTAGGCACTATCTTGACCGTCTTGCTGCCGCAAAGCCCCACTAACAAGTGGGTTTTTATTTTTTATACCCCTCCTCTCGCAATAGTTCCATCTTGCGGTCAGCTCCTCCGCGGTTATAGCCTCCCATGCGGCCATCTGTGCGCACCACACGATGGCACGGGACATCTTTTCGATAGTTTTTAGACATCAACATTCCGACCGCACGCGCTGCAAGTGGGTTGCCTGCACGTGTCGCCACCTGCTTGTATGTCATGGTTTTGCCTTTGGGGATGGTGGCCACCACGGCATATACACGGCTAGAAAAGCTGTCCTGTATTTTCGATTGCTTTTTCTTTTTCGACATGTTTTGCAATTTTCTTAGTTGGTAGAGGACCTGCTGGAATAGTAGATGTGGCTCCAGTGTGCTGCAATACTTTTCCTACCGCCTCGCGATATTTACAATAATCACAATCATCTCCTGGCTGCGGCAGATCGCCATCAAGGCACGCCTTGAGCCGGATAAGAGCATCCTCTACCCAGTCAGTATTACCAATATGGGGCACAAGAGTCAGTTCGAAATCGAGCCGCCCATCAAACGCTTCACGATCTTTGGTTGCGTTTGCATAAAACCAATACCCCGTGTCTGAGACCTTAAATCCGTTTTGTCGCAATAACCATTGATAGATTTCGAGTTGGCGTTTATAACCACGATGCCATTCTTCATCAAGGCTCTCGATCCGACCGTCTTTGCTCGTCGCCTTGTAGTCGATAATGATAAGTTCGCCGTCTTTATTTATCCAGATGTCGTCGACTCCGCCGCGCACCGTAAACCCTGTCGCTTTATGCACATGTTTGACGCCTTGGCTCAGCGCATTGCGCCACTCATCCATACGCTCGTGCTGCAAGGGCACTGCATCTAATCCATACTCCTTGGCTAGCGGATGTTGAGTGCCGGCCGCACGATGGACATCGAGCTCTTTCTTAAGCAGGGCGTCGACTGCACTGTTGAGATTAAACGGAAACCCAGGAGGGCGCGCTACACCGAGCTTGTTGTCTATATAAAAACA
>CAZDPP010000053.1:0-3056 GCA_964507495.1 uncultured Candidatus Saccharibacteria bacterium | reverse complement strand
TGTGCCTACCTAACCCGGAAACAGGATTCTTTTTCAGTAAAAGCTATATCCACCACCTCTTCCGGACGAAAGAAATGCTTGCACAAATGCTCGCGAGCCAACACAACATATTCTTTTTAACCAACCTCACTACTCGCATTCGTGAGGCCATCCTCGATAACACATTCGACCAATTTCGTGAGAAGTTTTTAAGGAAGTACAAGAAATTATAAGAGGATAGTTGCAGGTGTTTGACTTGCGAATGCAGGTAATGTATTTATGTTGTTAATTCACCCTTAAATGGAGGACGACGTGAACGGTAGTTTGGGATCTGCTCTTTCAATTTCTCTGACCCCCAAACCCGGAGTTTCTCTGGAGGAGTCACTCGGGGGCGGTATTCTTTCGGTTCCTGGTAATCAGGTGCTTAGGAGCCTTCTTGACCCACAACCACCACAAGATGGTGGACAAGTAGCAATTATTTCTTATTCCCGTAAGGAATCCAAATCACCCGATGCGCTGAGGGACGTATACGCGATCCTTTCAGTCGTCCGTAGTCATTTGCTGTTGTTTTCAATCCCGGCCATGGTGGCAATACTAGCTGCTGTAGAAGATGCTAGGGGCCAGAATGCGCGTGTAATAAAGCATGCATCGGCTATCTATGTTCGAACTCACGGAAAAGAGGGGGTTGTTGTGCTGAAGCTCACCAGAGGGAAAGCTGGCGACCCATGGACCATATCAATTCCTTTAGAGGATGATCAGATCTCCAACGGAGCGGTGTTCTTGGGCTAATTTTTTCTGTAGCGCTTGCCACACAATGGCAAGCGTTTTTTCTTTTTTTATATAAAAATAAAAAAGCAGAACCATTTCGGTCCCGCTTTCACTCTAAGATCACCAATCCGCATCCCTGAAACCTTGGTGGATTTCCAAGCAGCATACAATAGTGTAAATGAGACCTCCACCTCCCAACATTGTTTGTATCCATGCCATCCACTCAGAATGTAGGGCGGAGCAAAAGGTAACCAGGATCTGGATAAAACCATCGTTCCAGTGAGTCCAGACAGGTATCATGACAAATGTGGTAGTAAGGAGGATGCCAATGATTACGCCAAAAAGATGCTCGTAGAGTTCGTTTGAGTCACGCCCGCTGTATCCGTCACACATAAAGGACTCCTATCTTCGCTCTCGGCCATCAAGACTTCTTGAGAAACAATAGGATTTAAAGTATTATCTGTCAATAAATGTCTAAGTTTCAACTCAAATCAGACTACAAACCCGCGGGAGACCAACCTAAGGCCATTGAATCTTTGGTTAAGGGGATCAAAGGCGGTGCCCAACATCAGACCCTATTGGGTGTGACCGGCTCGGGCAAGACATTTACCATAGCCAATGTCATCAATCAGATTCAAAAACCTACACTCATCATTGCCCACAATAAAACGCTTGCTGCTCAGTTGGCTCAGGAGTATCGTGAATTTTTTCCCAACAACGCAGTGCACTATTTTGTCTCTTACTACGACTACTATATCCCACACAGCGACACCTATATTGAAAAAGAGGCGCAAAGTAACGAAGAGATAGATAGGCTCCGTCATGCTTCGACCCAAGCACTCCTCACGCGCCAAGACGTCATCATTGTGGCGTCTGTGTCGTGCATCTACGCACTAGGGAGCCCAGAGGAATATAAAAAGGTGCACCTTCTTCTGTCTCCAGGACTCAAGAAAAACCGCGCCGAATTGGTGCGCGAGCTTATTGCCATTTATTTTGAACGTACCACGGCCGACCTTGCGCCCGGCAAGTTTCGCGCTCTTGGAAACAGTGTGGAGATTATGCCGACAGGCGAGCGCGTGTTGTATAGAGTTGAATTTGACGCTGATAAAATTTCTAAAGTGCGCATTATTGATGCCATTTCTCGCGCCGAAAAAGAGCAGCCTGACTCCTTATTTCTATTCCCCGCCAAGCACTATGTCACACCCGAAGATGAGCGGGGGCGCGCTATCGCAGACATTAAATTTGAATTGAAGGAGCAACTCACTAAACTCGAAAAAGCTGGCAAGATGCTCGAAGCCGAGCGACTCAAACGCCGCACTAATCACGACCTCGCACTCATCCGCGAGATGGGCTACTGTGCCGGAATCGAGAATTATTCCCGCCATTTCGATAGTCGCAAGCCGGGACAGGCACCGTTTTCGCTTTTGGAATACTTTCCACATACCAAAGATGGCAAGCCAGATTTTTTGACGGTCATAGACGAGAGTCATGTTGCAGTACCACAAATCGCCGGCATGTATGCAGGGGATCGTGCACGCAAAATAAACTTAATAGACTATGGGTTTCGCTTGCCTAGTGCGATAGATAACCGCCCGCTGCAGTTCGGTGAATTTGAAGATAGGGTGGGGCAGGTGATATATACTTCGGCAACTCCGGGGCCGTATGAGAAAGAAAAAAGTAAGGATTATGTCATCGAGCAAATCATCCGCCCAACAGGTTTGATCGATCCGGAGATTGTTATACGACCAGTTACGGGAAGCTCGGGCGCAGAACTTTCTTCCCAAAAAGCCTTATCCCCAATTTCCGCTTCGCGGAAACCGGCACGCCCCCACCTGGCTTTTTCTTCAGAAAGTTCTGCCCCACAGCTCGGCCAAGTCCAAGATTTCCTCGACGAAGCAGAAAAAGTTATTAAACACGGTGGGCGTATCTTGGTGACGACACTCACCAAAAAAATGGCTGAAGATCTTTCAGAATATTTGAAAGATAGGAAGTTTAAAGCAGCCTACATACACAGTGATATATTGACACTCGACCGCATAACTACACTCACTGATTTTCGCAAAGGACTCTATGATGTGTTGGTGGGCGTCAACTTGCTGCGCGAAGGGCTCGACCTGCCCGAAGTCGAGTTGGTGGCCATCCTCGACGCCGACAAGGAAGGGTTCTTACGCTCTGAGACGTCGCTCATCCAAACCATCGGCCGCGCAGCACGCAACGTCGATGGTCGCGTCATCCTTTACGCCGACCAGATGACGGGCTCTTTGGACAAGGCTATCAGCGAGACCAACCGCCGCCGCACCATACAACTC
>CAZDPP010000052.1:0-3209 GCA_964507495.1 uncultured Candidatus Saccharibacteria bacterium | reverse complement strand
CATCGCCCATATCGACCACGGCAAGTCCACGCTGGCTGACCGGTTTTTGGAGCTGACTCACACCATAGAACCCAGGCGTATGCGCGAGCAGGTGCTTGACTCTATGGACCTTGAACGCGAGCGGGGTATTACTATCAAAATGCAACCAGTTAGGATGTTGTGGCACCCTGGTGGTACAAAGCACGATACTCTATATGAGCTCAATCTAATAGACACTCCGGGCCACATCGACTTTTCCTACGAAGTGTCGCGTGCGCTCACAGCTGTTGAGGGTGCGGTGTTGTTGGTCGACGCAACGCAAGGTGTACAAGCGCAGACACTCACTACGCTGCGCACGGCACGCGAGTTGGGGCTTGTGATAGTGCCGGCCATTTCAAAAATTGACTCACCTTTAGCACAGGTAGATGATGTGCGTGCACAAGTGGCAAACCTGCTCGAGATTAGTCCGGATGATATCTTGACCTGCTCGGGCAAAACAGGTGAAGGTGTTGAGGAGCTTTTGAAAGCAGTGATTGAGAAGGTTCCACCACCAAAAGACGCTTCGACTGAGTTTGTTCCACAAAGAAGCGCTTCGCAGGAGAATTCTTCCGAAAAGGTCCTCGGGTCTCCTCGCTCCGCTCGGCCAGACCATTTTCTTCAGAATTCTCCTGCTTCGCACATGAAGTCGCCCAGAGGCCTTGTTTTTGATTTCCAGTACTCCGACCACCAGGGTGTGATAGTGTACTTGCGCATGTTCGATGGACAGATCAAAAAAGGCGATGTACTTGAGTTTGCAGCTACAGGGAGAAAATTCACCGCACTTGAGGTCGGCACATTTTCGCCCACACCTGTAGCGCTTCCTGACGGCCTCCGCGCAGGTTCAATCGGCTATGTTGTTACTGGCATCAAAGAGCCGGGGCTCGCGCGCGTGGGGGATACTGTGCGTATCAATGGGTCACATACCACGCCACTGTCTGGCTATGCAGAACCTCGCCCCGTGGTGTGGGCGTCGATGTATCCTGAAAGCCAAGACGATTTTACTGCGCTACGCCAAGCGCTCTCACGGCTGCGCCTCTCGGATTCGTCCTTGTCATTTGAGGAGGAATCTTCGGGTATGCTTGGACGAGGATTCCGTTGTGGTCTCTTGGGTATGCTCCACCTCGAGATTGTCACCGAGCGTTTACGCCGCGAGGCGAGACTCTCTCTTGTGGTGACCTCACCCACCATCACCTACGAAGTAGAGACTAAAGACGGTAAGCGCCACACTGTATACTCACCCCCACAATTCCCGGATTATGGCGATATTGCTCATGTGTGGGAGCCATACGTCTGCGCCGAGATAATTATCCCCGCAAGCTATCTCGGTGCCCTCATGCCACTATTGTTTGAACATGAGGCCGCGACCGAATTGACAGAAAACTTTTCCGACGAGCGTGTGCGTGTGGTGGTGGTGATGCCATTGCGTGAGTTGATGCGTAATTTTTTTGATAAACTCAAAAGTATTTCATCAGGGTATGCATCAATTTCGTACGAAGTGCGCGAACTTCGTTTGGCTGATGTGGCACGACTTGATATATTGGTTGCCGATGAATTGGTGCCAGCATTCTCGCGCATTATAGCTAAACACCGCGCCGACGAAGAGGCTACAGCTGCGGTGGAGAAATTGTATGCCATTTTGCCGCGACAACAATTTACTACAAAAATCCAAGGACAAGCACTCGGGCGCATCGTCTCGTCGCGCACACTCTCGGCGCTCTCCAAAGATGTGACGCAGCACATGTATGGTGGCGATATTACACGCAAAATGAAACTGCGCGAAAAACAAAAGAAGGGTAAAAAGAAGATGCTCGGGCGCGGCAAAGTCAACATCCCCGAGGAAGTGTTTTTAAAAATGATCAAAAGTTAATAACTTTTGATCCCGAGTGGAGTCGAGGGATTAAAGCAGCGCCGAGAAATATGCCAAAAGCATACTTAAGATGACGGCGATGCCGAGTACTGATGCCAATATGCGCATGTAGCGCTGTCTATTTTTGCCAAACATATACTCCGGTATACTAGCACAATGCAGGAGTATAAGAAAAGGCGCAGTTATCGTGGAGAATTGACCCACTTAGGGTTGCGTATAGTAGGTGCCTCGGTACTCCTTGTTATAACTATTATAGCTGTGCGCGCGAGCTGGGGGATGTACAACAAAATGCTCGTAGCCTCTCAAGGTCAGGAAAAAGCTGAGGCTGAACTCGCCAATCTTAAACAAGAACAAGTACAAGTGGCTGCTGCCATTACAGAGTTATCGTCCCCTCGCGGTATCGAGGCGCAAGTGCGCGAGCGTTTTGGGGTCGTGCGCCCTGGAGAGGGGGCTATACAGATTGCCCGCACTCAACCCACAACAACGACCACCATACGTACTCCTCAGAGTTGGTGGAGGCGAGCAATCCACGCGTTATTTATTTGGTAGAGATGTGTCAGAGACTCTGGATTGTAGCTCTATGAGGGTCTTTTTGCTATAATTGTTTGATACTACATAATTAAAACGCTATGGATAAAAAAGTTACTATATACACGACACCTACCTGCCACTTCTGCAAGTTGGCAAAAGAGTTTTTTGCAGAGAAAAATATCGAGTACACCGCCTATGATGTCGCAAGCGATGCCGACAAACGCAACGAGATGATCCAAATGACAGGCCAGCTCGGCGTACCGGTTATTGTGATAGACGAAAATATTATGGTCGGTTTTGATCGCGAAAAGGTTGCCGCAAAACTCGGTATTGAGGAGTAATGTTGTGCCCTCGGCAGGAATTGCACCCACATCGACCCCTTAGGACGGGGCAGTTCTATCTATTGAACTACGAGGGCAGTATCCAGAATCTAGCATGTCCGGGGTATAATAAAAAGTATGGAAGAAGAGCTTAAAGAACTCCGAGCGCTCGTGAAGCAAACTTTGGCACTTACCGAAGAGACCAACCATATAGTGCGAGGGATGCGTCGCTCGGCCAGGTGGGGGAGGTTTTTCTCGCTTGTATGGTGGGTGGCTATTATTGCCGTCTCGGGAGCTACTTATTACCTCTATTTGCAACCCTACATCGATAGCATTAAGGGTGCCTATGGCAGCACCAAAAATTTTCAAGCTCAGGTAGAAGAAGCGCTTAAAAGCTTTAATTCTATAGGTCGACCACAATAATGTGCTTGGGGCCGGGCTCGAACCGGCGACCTATCGCTCTTCAGGCGAGC
>CAZDPP010000051.1:0-3556 GCA_964507495.1 uncultured Candidatus Saccharibacteria bacterium | reverse complement strand
GTTAGAAATACTCTTTTCTTTGCGCGCGTAATGGCCACGTAGCACAAACGACGCTCCTCTTCTTTGTCGCCCTCGCTGTCCCCTCCTCGCTCGTAGGGGAAGAGCCCTTCTTCCATACCGGTTATAAAAACATAAGGGAATTCGAGGCCTTTTGACGCATGTACTGTCATAAGCCTCACTGCGTTCGTCTCTTCTTTTAATTCATCTTGGTCGCTTTGTAGCGCTGCGGATTCTAAAAATGCTTGGAGCGCGCTTTCTATGGGGAGTGTGTCAAATCGAGCAGCCAGCGAGACAAGTTCGCGCAGGTTTTCGAGATGTTCCTGGCCTTCGATTTTATCCTCAGTAAACATGCGCTCGAGCCCAGAGTTGGTAATAACAAATCGAATGAGTTCAGATGGTGTCAATTTTTCTGCTGCAGTTTTAATGCGCATAAGTAAACTACGCAGTGCTGCTATTTTTTCACGCACAGCGCTCGTGAGGCCCTCTTCTTGGTTACTAAGCATTTTAAGTAGGGTCACTTTTCCAATACCGCGCGGTGGTACGTTTGCAATGCGTGCTAGGTCGGCCGAGGTACCCAAGACTGCTGCACGTACAAACGAAAGTGTATCTTTTACTTCCTTGCGTTCAAAAAAGCGCGTACCCAACACTTGGTGTGGCACATCTGCCGAAAGCAAAGCTTCCTCAATTGCACGCGATTGAAAGTTTGCTCGGTACAAAACGGCAATATCTTTCGGCTGTATTCCTTCAAGGCGGAGTTCTTTTATTTTGCGCGCAATAAAACCGGCCTCATCCATTTCGTCAAAAGCTTGGTAGAGCGAGATATTCTCCCCTTCTGCATTTGTGGTAAAAAGATTTTTTTCTGGTCGGTTTGTGTTTTTTACAATGATCTCGTTTGCGGCAGAGAGTATTTTTTGCGTGGAACGATAATTTTGTTCCAACAAAACTGTTTTGGCGCCAGGAAATTTTTTTTCAAAAGAAATTATATTTGCAATTTCCGCTCCTCGCCAACCATAAATAGTCTGGTCAATATCCCCCACCGCGCATATGTTCATCTCGCTCCCCACCAACAACTCCGCCATCTGCGCTTGTACGTAGTTAGTATCTTGATATTCATCGATATGGATATATTTCCATCGTGTTTGGTATTGTTTACGCACCTCAGGATTGGTCTGGAGTAAGCGCATAGGGCGCAGTAGGAGGTCGTCAAAATCGAGCGCGCTTTCGTGTCGCAGTGCTTGTTCGTATATCTGCCACGCCCCCACAATGGCACGTTCGCGGAATCCACCAGTTGATTGATTTGCTTCGCCAGTAAACTCTCCAAACGAAACACCCTTCCCTTTTTGTTTGGAGATAAAACTAAGCGCCATCCGTGGCTCGATATCTTCGCTACCCACCTTTTTGAGCGCTGCTTTTATTTCGCGCAACGAGTCGGCGCGGTCATAGATAGTAGGTGTGCGTTTGTAGCCAAGCAGTTTTGCGTGCTCTTTTATAATCTGGAGCCCAAGCGAGTGAAAAGTTGAAATAAATGGCGGGCGAAAAGGTTCAAACGCTGGCCTGTGTTGTCTAGCATCTTCGGTTAGGAGGTGGACTACTCGCTCCCGCATCTCAGAGGCCGCTTTGTTGGTAAACGTAATAGCTAAAATCTGCTCGGGGGCAGTCCCTGCGTGCACAATTTCCAAAATACGATGGGCAATAACCCGAGTTTTGCCGGCGCCTGCCCCAGCCAAGACCAATAATGGTCCAGCTATTGCTAAAACCGCTTCTCGTTGCGCAGTGTTTAAACCCTGAAGATGGTCAGTCACTCAACTACTATAGCAGACAAGGCCAAATTACCCCCTTATATACCACTATTCATACTCGACAAGTCGTCAAGTTGACTTCCAAACCCGCATCTGTAACCATTGATAGGCACACCTGTACGGATGATTAAATTGGCTTTGTTGAGCCGTTTTTTATCAAATCGACCGCATTCCACCCTAGGCTTATCGCTGAATTCACCCCAGACCCAACCCCAACGGCTGAGCCGTCACTCTCGGGGAAGGCAAAAAAGTCGTTATTACTAGGCCTACTCCTTGGCGGGGCTTTTTTTGCGTTTCTCTCCCCTATTTTGGCTAAGGCAGGATTTCTTTCAAATATTCTGCAAAAGAGCGCAAACTCAAGTAGTGCGTCTGCCGCACCTCTCAACTCCCAAACTATCCCCCTCCTGGTTCCTGCGGTAAATATTGATCCACATCCTGCGGTGGGTGGTGGCGATATTGCTCTTGCCGGAGGTGCACTTTTGGCACAAGAAGGCCCGTCGGGCACGGCAGCTGATGTAGAAAGCAAGCCTACATCGTCTGAAATTAGTGTCTACACCGTGCACGAGGGTGACACGCTCTCAAGTATTGCAAAGATGTTTGATGTAACCACCAACACTATTGTGTGGGCAAATGATATAAAAAATAATACTGTACACCCGGGTGATGTGTTGGCGATTCTTCCTATTGCTGGAGTTCAACACACTGTCCGCAAAGGCGAAACTTTGGCTGGCCTCGCTCACGCATATAAATCAAATGTACACGAAATCGCCCAATACAACGATTTGCCCGACAATGCGGCCTTGGTTGTGGGCAATGTTGTCTTTATACCTGGCGGCGAAATTGCACCTCCTACCGTTGCAGTCAAACCAAAAACCACCACCGCTGTTAGTAAAATACTTAAGAGTATCGCGCAAGGTGTCGCAGAGCCGTTTTTGGGCGGTAGTGGCCCGGCACTGGATGGCTACTTCGGATGGCCTGTTCAAGGGGGTGTCATCACTCAAGGTTTGCACGGATGGAACGCGGTCGACATAGGAGCACCAAAGGGAACAAGTGTTTATGCTGCCGCAGATGGCGTGGTACTTATTGCTCGACAAAATGGCGCATGGAATGGCGGCTACGGCAACTATGTGGTTATCAAACACCTAAACGGCACACAGACTCTGTATGCTCATGCAAGTACAGTATTGGTGTCTGCTGGCGAAAGTGTGATACAAGGACAAACAATAGCGAAGATGGGTTCCTCGGGAGAGTCGACGGGTCCGCACCTACACTTTGAGGTTCGTGGCGCCAAAAACCCATTCACAGAATAGTTAGAGAACAAAATTTAAAATAGAGATATTTACTTACGTTGTGTGTGAGGTATGTGTTTGATGTTGCTATAAACTAAGTTTTTTGCAAAAAAAAAGCCGCGAGCACAGAAGCTCGCGGTAGTAAGTGCACATAATCAACGTCTAGAATAAAATGCCCCAGCCGCAATCCGTGCGCCTAAGGCGTATGCTCTGTTGGGATTACTCGCCATGAATGATCCTCTGTGGGCCATATCTGCATATCCATCCGTATACGCTTTGATGGCTGCTGCCTGTTCAGTCGGAGACATTCGCATCAGGGGGCACCAATCATTGTGCCCTTTGGGCTGATCGCAGTAGATGCATCCCGGCATCCACAACGTGCGCCGAAGCGGATATTGATTCACGTGGCCCATGAGATTTCCTCATTAAACAACCATCGAACAAAGTAACACAATGTTTTTGTATGAG
>CAZDPP010000050.1:0-3635 GCA_964507495.1 uncultured Candidatus Saccharibacteria bacterium | reverse complement strand
TTGTCTCGATCCGGCTGATACTCGGCCACCGGGATTCCCGCACGCCGCATGTCCTTCATCGCCTTTCAAAGCCAAGGCATCCACCATACGCCCTTATTGTTTCCTCACTCTCTTTAGAGAGAGAAAAGGAAGCTTAAGAACCGCAATAATTTGTCATTTCTATTTTTTCTTACCTGTCCATCTACACAGTACGAAAAGACCCGTATGGGAACTTAGCTGTGCGATGGCTTTCTTATGTCAAAGAATCAGATATTTCGAGAACAAAAAATCCCGCGTTCTGCGGGTCCTAGAAGCAACACCAAAGTCGCTGCTATCGCCGCTTACTTAGCTGATTTACTGTTAACATATCTGTACGAGTGAGTATATAGGAGTGCCCAGAGGGTGTCAAATCACTACCCCAAGGGCTGATTTGGGCATAAAAAGTGCCTCGGGTTAGTGGGGTAAAAAGGCAAGTTTTTGTATATAAAAACCACCCCGCGTTGGGGTGGTTTTTAGCGAACCGGAGGGAGAAATTATTGGTGATGATGCGCACCCATTTCCTTGCGAGTCTTCTCAAGGAATTTGCTTGCAGCATCTTGCCCACCGAGCCCGAACGCGAGTCCAAACGCGAGCGCAAGCGCCACAACTATTCCAGTGAATAGTGTCTGCAAAATCGCTTGTGCGATTTGCAATTGTTCAAGCGCAGCCAAGATGGCAAAAATCCAGATCGCCCAACGAGCCACAGTTCCGGCGAACCCAGCGGCTGTAATACCCGCTGCGCGCGCTGCACCCGTGACCACATTTTGTGCAATCTCAGCGATAACAGCAGCAACAAGAATTATCAACACTGCAATGATGACGTTTGGCAAAAAGCCAAGAACGATTTGCTGCAAGAAGTATGTCACCACAATGAGGTTAAGTACTTGGAGCGATGCCATCAAAAACACGAGGATGATAAACCACTTCACAAGTGCACCCAAAAATGCACCAGAGTTGAGTGTGTAGCCCGAGCGAGTAACCACTCCTTCAAAGCCTGCGGCACGCAATGCGTTATCTACTTTAAGTGCGTTTACTGCTTGCATAACCACACGACCAAAGAGTGCCGCTATAAACCAGCCGACGACGAAAATAATAATGGCAAACAACAAATTTGGGAGGAAGTTTACCACCCCAACCAGCAAGTCATAAAACGACTGCTGCAAGACCATACCCCATTGCTGAACAATCATGATAAATAGTTAGACAATAAATAATAGACCTTTCTTCGACATAGCTATTGTAACAACGAAGCACCTACCCAGCGAGGTCTTGTGTGGATAAGAAAAAGGTGTTATTTGAGCCCAATGTTGAGTTTGTCGAGTACGATGCGGTGAGGGTAGTCAAAAACGTCACGCACCAACTTGTCGTTCATATTGAGACGATAAAAAAAGTCTTCGCTTGCCAGGAGCGCAAAGCGGATCTCTTTGCCAATCTCGGCCTCGAGTTGGCGCACACGTTCGCGGATCTTGCGGTCGACCACCTTGTCTCCCACTACAAACATGTCGATACGCCCATCCCACTCGCCGACAAAAATCCCGGACAGCACAATAAGTTTGAGCGACCCTACCCCGCGCAAGCGCCCCACGATATCCTCGCCGCGCGCCGGGGCGTTGAGCAGCAAATTTTGCAATGCTGCAACGTAGGAAAAATTGCCATTGAGCCCGTAGCGCACTACCTTGCCGCGTGATGTGCGCATCACAACTCCCACGTTTAAAAATAAATTAATTTCTCGGCGCGCTTCGTTTGCAGTCACACGGGCACGAAGTGCTGCGTCGGCGGCAGTAAATGTCGCCTTGGGGCTAAACAAAAAGAGGCGCAGCAGTTTCACCCGAGCACTTGAACCAAAGAGTTTCTGTAGTACATCAATCATACGGTAGCTTTGGTATTCTAAGCAAAAGAGCGTGATGTGGCAAAGCCACACAAATGAGTAAAAGAAAACACTGCAGCACAACACAAAAGCCCGCCACATGGGCGGGGTTTTTGTCGTACAAGGGTTACTGCCTCCGGCCGAAAAATTGCTTACTTAAGCTCAATTTTTCCTCCAGCAGCTTCTACCGCCGCTTTGAGTTTGTCTGCATCCTCTTTCTTCATACCCTCCTTGAGCACTGAGGGGACTGCATCAACGAGGTCTTTTGCCTCTTTGAGTCCAAGGCCAAGCGCGTCTTTAATTGCCTTAATAACCTGCACCTTGGCCGCACCTGCATCGGTGAGGTGTACATTAAATGCCGATTTCTCTTCTGCAGCATCTCCTGAACCCGCTGCTGCGCCTGCCACTGCGACCGCCGCAGCCGACACACCCCAATGCACCTCAAGCGCCTTCACGAGCTCATGGAGCTCAAGTACTGACATCTTCTCCACGCTCTCAACGAGAGCTTTAAACTTCGAAGGCATTTCTGCTTTCGACTCAGCTGGAGCAGCTGCTTCTGTAGTTGTTTCGTCTGACATAGTAATTTAATTAGTTAGTATTTCCCCTACACCACTACAAAGTAGTGGTCGGGTGTACATCTCTTAGGATGCGTTAGCCTTCGCAGCTTTTGCGTTCAAGACGACCGCAAAACGCTGTATCGGACTATTAATAAGTTGTACAAACTGTGCACGCAAAGTATCAATTCCAGGGATTGCAGCAATCGCTTTGATTTCCCCTGCTCCCACATATTTACCAGCGAACACGCCGCCCGCAAACATAAGGTGCGTTGGGAACTTTTTGACAAACACTGCCAACTCGCGAGCTGGCGCCAATTCGTCGGCACTGTAGGCTACCGCCACTTCGCCCTCAAGTGTTGGAATTGCTCCCTCAAACTTGGCGGCATCAAGTGCGCGTTTTACAAGCGTCTTTTTTGCGACAGTGTAGCCCACATCTTGTGCGCGGAGTGCACGGCGCATCTCGTTTTGCTCGGCCACAGTGAGTCCCTTAAATTGGGCAAACACCAAGGTCGATGAATTTGAAATGACACCAGCCATCTTGCTGACAATCTCTTCTTTCTTTTGTTTTCTAATTGCCATAGAACAAATACTCTCTACTAATATTTACAACCTCGAGGATTGTAGGGCATGAGTTCGACCTCTCGGCAGGATGTCTGATGTATTAACTCCTTCGATTTCTCTCCGGATTCCTGCTGTCTCTGTGGCCCCTTAAAAACTACATTACTGCGGCAATGCCACATTGTCAACGGGCTCGGTTGGCGCCGGCACCTCAGACGATGCAAGGATAATCACCCCAAACGCCATTCCCAAAATAACTAAAAACGCCACAAAAAACCGCACGAACGTCTTGGTAAAATATCGGTCCATGTTGGGTATTGTACATTAAATTTATCTAATTTTTTCTTCTCCTAAAGTACTGTTGAAGATAATTTATCCAGGAAAATACAGCCCTATCTAAAAAAACACCCGCGACCGGTACAGAAACAGTTATAAAAAATAGGATCGATAGACAACCATAATTTGTGACACTTTCATAAGCCCAACGCCCACTAACAACAAGAAAAGTGCTGAGCGCAAGCATGTTAAGTAAAGCATCTGAATGAATATTTTCTCTAGTACTTTCTACCCCCTCATCTTCCCGATTATGGTACATGTTGCTTCCCTGTGCCTCACTTATTACAACACTTGTTTTA
>CAZDPP010000049.1:0-3887 GCA_964507495.1 uncultured Candidatus Saccharibacteria bacterium | reverse complement strand
CGCACTCACCGTGTATGGCGACCTCGACCTCACACTACTTGAGGGTATGCCGCCTTGTTCGTAGCGAAAAGGGAAGTGGAAGAGCAGGTCGCGCACTGTCTTGATGTGCAGTTTTTGCAGTGCCGCCTTTTGCACGTCCATGAGGCGAAAATGTTCAGAAAGATTGTTTGATAGCTCCATTTAACTCGTTTTTGTGGACGATGCGTACACACCAAACAGTGCGAGCACAAAACTGATAGTCAGTGGCCCGAGCAAAAATCCAATTGGTCCAAAGAATGAAATCCCACCCAAAACCGAGAGCAACACCAACAGCGGATGCAGTTGTGCGCCACGGCCCACAAGTATGGGTCCAAGCACATTGTCGATAAGTCCCACAGCAAACATCGCCCACCCTAATAGCCCAAGTGCCGAAAGCGTGTGCCCACTGAGATATAAAAAGACGACTGCGGGAATGAGTACGAGCGACGTGCCTACCGATGGCACCAAGGCCATAATGGCTGCAAGCGTACCCCACAATACTGGGTTGGGGACACCAAAGATAATAAATCCAATAGTTGCAACTACACCTTGGATAATAGCCACAGTGATGCTGCCGCGGATGATGGAGTTAATCGCTGTTTCTAGTCTGCGAAACAGTGCCTCAGTGTCGGCTTGTGTAAGGGGGGCAATCTTGATGGCAAGTTGGCGCACGTGCACGCCATCACGCAATAAGTAGTAGAGTGCAATAAGGAATATGAATAATGCCACACCAGCGGAGGCTACGTTCGAGAAGATACTTCCCATATTCTCAAAGAGCCAACTGAGTATGGCTTTTAAATAGTGCCCCAAGTCAATTGAGATACTGTGTGATGCGGGTACAAGTTCGTGCAGGTTTTGGGTCAGATCTGTTGAGAGTGCTTCAAGGGTGGTGCCTTGCTCGCCCGCAACCACAAGCGAGAGATATAGTTGTTGTACTTCTTGGAATATTTGTGTGCCCAAAAACGTGAGCGGGGTGAGTATAAAACTCACAATGATGGTGAGAGTCAAAAACGATGCTACTCCTGGGAGCTTGGGCATCGCGCGCAAGACCCCACGCTGTAGTGGGTAAAACACAACAGCAAGAATGATGGCCAAGACAAGGGGTGCGAGGAATGGTTTGAATATAAAAAAGGAAAGTACAACTCCGCCTGCAAGTACGATGGGCAAAAAATACGAATGAAGATGAGTTTTCATGCGGCTAGTATAGCACTTGCCCTATAATTGTCTCTCGGTGGGGTGGCGATTTATTTTTGATATACTCACGTGATGAAGAAAAATACGATAGACACTATTATCAAAAAAGCGATTACATTACACAAAAAAGTTGGTGGAAAAATCACTATCCGCTCGACTGTCCCTGTTAAAAATCGCGCCGACCTAAGCCTCGCCTACACGCCTGGCGTGGCTGCTGTCTCCACGCTCATCGCTGGCACAAAAAACTCTTTAAAAAATATCGATGAGCAAGTAAGGCTTGCAAAAGAATATACGATAAAAAAGCGCATGGTCGCCGTCATCTCCGACGGCTCGGCAGTCTTGGGGCTTGGCGACATTGGGCCCTATGGAGCGCTCCCGGTGATGGAAGGGAAGTGCGCACTTTTTAAAACATTCGCCGATGTAGACGCGTTCCCACTTGTACTCGACATTCCGCACGGCAAGGATGGCAAGCGAGACGTCGACGCGATAGTCGAAACTATCGCTCGCTTGGCGCCAACCTTTGGCGGCATCAACCTCGAGGACTTTGCTGCGCCCGAGTGTTTCGAAATCGAGGCACGCCTGAAAGAGCGGCTCGACATCCCGGTGATACATGACGACCAGCACGGCACAGCCATCGTCGCCCTTGCGGCACTCATCAACGCTGCCAAGGTTACCAAGCGCGACTTTAAGAAAATGCGCGTCGTCGTCTCGGGCGCGGGCGCGGCCGGCACGGCGGTTGCTAAACTACTCCTCCTTGCCGGAGTGGAAGACATCATCGTACTCGATAGCCGTGGCATCATCTACAAAAAGCGCAAAGACCTCTCACTCCATAAGCAAGAGTTAGCCACACTCACCAACCCTAGGGGAGTCGAGGGTGGCTTAGAGGAAGCGCTCCAGCGAGCCGACGCCATCATCGGTGTTTCGGGCCCAGGGCTCATGGAGGCGCGTCATATCGCCCTCATGGAGAAGAATCCTATTGTCTTCGCACTTGCCAACCCCACGCCCGAAATAATGCCCGAGGAGGCAAAGAAAGGGGGAGCGGCGGTCATCGCCACTGGCCGCTCGGACTACCCTAACCAAATCAACAACTCACTCGCGTTCCCTGGCATATTCCGCGGCGCGCTCGATCGCAAGGTAGGGAAGGTTACTGACCAGATGAAGCTCCAAGCCGCCAAGAACCTTGCCGCACTCGTGAAGTCGCCCAAAGCGGACAAAATCATCCCTGGACCCTTTGATCGCGGTGTTATGCAGGCGGTCGCTAAAGCTATTAAATAGGGAAGGGCCTTAGAAACACCAGTAAAGAGAGGGTTAGACTTGGCCTAGCGGCCCGGAGCGCACTCTCTGTCTGGTGTTTCGTATAGGCCCGTATAAAAGGAGTATGTTTTAAGCCGTTTTTTAGCTTTCCCGGTTTGATACTTGCAATACACTTGACAAGAAGTCAAGTGTAGTATATACTGGTGATAGTTCGATAGGGGGCAGCCCCAGACAATCTAATAGACAATCTTTAGAGGAGAGAGTCACCCGCCATCAGGCGGGCAAGCTTGCAAGCCCACTATCTATATAGTGTAGGGCAAGAAAAGCGGCCAATCCTCTAACCCAGGATTGGCCGCTTTTCGTTGGAAGAAGCGCGGGAACGAAAAAATCTATTTTCTGTCGTTCTCCCGCTTCTCTCAATGAGAGAGAACGTTTTTTGATAAACGAATAGGTGAGAAGAACACAAGAGTTGCAAAACTTAGTTGTTGTTCCTCTTCGCCAGACTCAATCGATGAGCCCTAAAGCAGCAATGCTGGCGGATGTCCTCTAAGGTTGGGTACGGCAAGAGGGATCGCAAAAAGATCCTTACCCCTCTCGAGCGCATCATTGAGTGGCTTGTCATGAGCTTGTCGAATGATGAATTCAAGAGGGGTCGTGCGAAAGCTCGATTCCAAAAAACCGCGCTACCCGGTCGGTGGCGAATTACAGGAGACCCACGCAGCTTAACAAGCGGTGGGTGAGAAGAATGCTCGATTTGTTCCTGACCACCGCCTGGGCCGTCGTCATCATTGTCGCGGTCGTCTTCCTCGACGTGACGCTCTTCATGGGGACGTATGATGAGAAAGCAATTTACTGGGCGTCTTCAACGAGACATGGGCGGTCCTTGCCCGATCTTATTGCTAGCGTTGAAACCGACCCTGGTTGGTTCAACGTCTACGTGCAGAGCAACAAACGCCTCAACTACATTGACGGAGCCAAGGCGTGTCTCGTGACGATCGAGCATGTCAGGAGTATGCTGAACTCCCCTGAAGCGCGTTTAAAATACGTCACCTCATTGGGGGAGATGAGGCTCCAGTAAGCATAGAGGTCCTGGAACCGGTCTGACTCCAAACCCACACCGTGTATGTGGGAAGTTCTTTCAACCGCGAGTGGCGCACGGGCCACTCGCTTCGCGACATCATCGAGGGTAGCGACTCGATAGGTACGGCACAGTCCCGCCGCACCGAATCCAAGGGCAATGATAACAGGTTGTGAGTCCTGTATAAAAAACCCTCAGAGCGGAGTGTCTTGAGTAACCCTCTCGACACTCCCTCCGCTTTAAGTGCTTCACTGCGGTGGAGCTTTTAAAGGGGAGTAGTGCCAACCCGCCCGAGCAACTAAGCCGCGAATCGCCTTCGGGCGGTGCTGCTGTTTCGGCCGGT
>CAZDPP010000048.1:0-4268 GCA_964507495.1 uncultured Candidatus Saccharibacteria bacterium | reverse complement strand
AAAAATTGCTCCCAATATGGCTTGGCCTCTAGCCAGCTCTTGATGCTCTCTACCTTCGGTCGTTCGACTTTATGGGGTATTTTTGCCGCTGTGACGCTCATTAATGTTCAGCATACTCCTGGGCACAAACAAGCGCCACGGGAATCATTTGACCCACTAACAGCACATCTTCGGGGTATGCGTCAGCATACCTCCGATACTTTTTTCTTCGGGCGGAGGCGGGGGGATTCGAACTCCCGATACCTTTCGGTATGCCACCTTTCCAAGGTGGTGCACTAGACCACTATGCGACGCCTCCGTGCGTTATCCTTATGTATTATTAAAAGTACATGACCAGACCTTGTTTGGAAAGAAAAAAGGCAGGAGTTTTGCTCCTGCCCAAACATCGAGAGATGCGGGCGACTCATGTTATCCTCACACCCGCAACTCGTTGGTTATATCTGAGTCCCCGTGGGAAGTGAGTGCCAGTCCCGCCGCCCTGTATCGGGCGTCCAGAGGCAGAGTTCCGACGTTTTTGGTGATACTTTCGCATAGCCTCAGCCCGGTCTGCGTCGGTTATCTCTCCCCCGCCCGCCTCTTGTTCGGCGAGAAATTGACTCAGTGGTTTCCCATTCACGAGAGGCTCTCTGTCTGCCGACATGGCTCCAACTCCCTATAAAAGAAAGAACGCAGACATTATAACACAATAACACACATGTAGCAATAAAATTGGCGAGGAGTTGGATTCCTCGCCGTTTTGGGCCGAGCGGTTGCGCTCAGTAGAGCGCCGAGCCATGGGCCGCATGCCCCCGATCGGCCCTCCCCGTCCGCTTGGGCCAGAACCTCTTGTCCATGGTCGGCTTTGGTGGAGCCAATTCGGCCGGTAGGACCGTCGCCCTTTCGGACGGGGAAAAATTCTCCCCCACTTCACGTCTGATGACCTCGGTTTTGTTTTTTCCTTCGTTCCCTTGATCGGACACGATTTCCTCCTTTTTCTTGCCACCCAACACATGGGTGACCTCTTTTTTGTAACAAAGTGGGGCGAGAAATTCAATAGCTAGCCGCACACTACTTCCCCACCAATGCTTTAATTCTTTCTTGTATCGGAGGATGTGTCATAAACAATTTCGAAATCCCGCTCATGGCTGCACGCGCACCAAACGGGTTTGAGATATAGAGGTGTGCGGTGGCATTATTTGCGTGGCGCATTGGCGCCGTATAGTTGCCGATTTTTTGCAGTGCTGAAGCGAGCCCTTCTGGATAACGGGTCAAAAGTGCGCCAGAGGCATCCGCCAAAAACTCGCGCTTGCGCGAGATTGCGAGTTGTAGAAGTGTCGCCAAAATTGGCGCCAACACCACAAACGCAATGGCCACAATAGCCAAAACCGGATTCCCCTTTTCATCCCGACTGCGGCCACCACCCCAAAACGATGCGCGCAAAAAGAAGTCCGACGCGAGCGTAATAATACCCACCAGCACTACTGCTACAGTCGAGACAAGCATATCACGATTGCCGATGTGTGAGAGCTCGTGTGCTAAAACACCCTCCAATTCATGCCTCTCCATCATGTTCAAGAGGCCTGTTGTAACCGCCACAACAGCGTGCTTGGCGTTGCGCCCCGTGGCAAAGGCGTTGGGTGCCGGGTCGTCCACAATATATACCTTAGGTTTTAGCAGCCCTGCGGTAATTGAAAGATTTTCGACAATGCGATTGAGCTCGAGATACTGCGGACCCTCAGCAGGTTTTGCCCCCGCTATTGCAACCACTAATTTATCAGAAAACCAATAACTCCCGATATTCATCACAACGGCAAAGATGACTGCAAAAAACAAAATACCAGGATTTTGGAAATACCACGAAACAGCCCACCCAAGCCCTACCACAACGCACAAAAAGACAAACATGAGAATCCATGTTTTGGAAATATTTTCAGTTTGGTGAGTGTAGAGTGTTGCCATAGAGACTTCGCAAAATAAAGCAAAAAGATTGAGAAAAATACGGGCGGGACGGCCGTCCCGCCCTGCAGGATGGGGATAAGGATTTTTCGAGACTTTTTGCGAGGAACTTTTTTAAAACTTCACAGCAACTGGCTCGCGTGCGGCCGCGACATCGCCAAGCTCAAAGAATTCGCGTGCTTCAAAGCGGAACATACCAGCGATGATATTGCTTGGGAAGCTTTGTAGAGCGGTGTTGAGGTCGCGCACGTTGCCATTGTAAAAGCGTCGTGCAGCTTGGATCTTGTTTTCGGTGTCAGACAACTCGCGTTGCAACTCAAGAAAGTTAGTATTGGCCTTGAGGTCAGGATACGCCTCCGCAACCGCAAAGAGCGATTTGAGTGCTCCCGAGAGCATATTCTCTGCCTCTCCCTTTTGTGCAGGAGTCGACGCCCCCATCGCAGCCGAGCGAGCGCGGGTGACATTCTCAAACGCTTCACGCTCGTGTGTTGCATACCCTTTTACAGTTTCAACGAGGTTTGGGATAAGGTCGTAGCGACGCTTGAGTTGCACATCAATGTCGGCCCACGCCTCTTTGGCGCGCATTACCATCTGCACAAAGTTGTTGTACGCAAACACCACCCACAACACAATTATGGCAATAATCCCCAGCACAATATATATAGGTATCATATACGTCCATTATACCACACTAGCGAAATTACAGGAGTGCGCTATAGTTGGGTTCGAAGTCTTGAGGGAGGCTCCTTATGGGAAAAATGCCTGGGGAAACCCTCGGCAGGGAGTATTGTCTCCATGGCCGACTAGTGGCAGATGGTTGCCAAATATGCAAATCTCTTCTTCGTCCCAAAAAAGTGGCAACACCGCTGTCTCACGTTGAAGAAGATCCTCCTGGCATCGGAGAAATCAAACCGCCCCCTGAGTAACTTGGGGGCGATTTTTATTTACAATTAGTTGTCGCAACTCTTAATAATCATCCCCCGCAGGGTTTGGTGTCGCTTTTTCGTCTTTTGGTTCATCCGCAATAACCACCTCAGTAGTAAGAAGTATCGCAGCAGCTGACGCCGCTTTTTCAAGCCCCGTACGAGCAACTTTGACAGGATCAACAATACCAGCCGCCAACATGTCGGGGACTACTTCGTCTTTTACAGCATCATATCCCGCATTACTTTTTGCATTTTTTACTTTCTCGACCACCACCCCCGCATCTACCCCTGCATTCATCGCAATTTGTCGAAGCGGCATCTCGAGTGCACGCAACACCACCTCGTACCCCACACGTATATCTGCAGTGAGTTTGTCTTTATTTTTTGCAAACGTCTCGGCTACTTTTTGTGCGGCCTTCACAAGCGAGACCCCGCCTCCCGGCACTATCCCCTCTTCAATAGCAGCCTTGGTCGCATTGACCGCGTCTTCAATCTTGAGTTTGAGATATCGCATCTCTGTCTCGGTCCCTGCACCCACACGAATGACAGCCACGCCGCCTTGGAGTTTTGCCAGGCGCTCCTGCAACTTCTCACGATCAAACTTCGCATCTGTGTTCTCGAGCTGTTTGCGAATTTGGCCCACGCGCGCATCTATATCTTTTTTCGCACCCTTACCACCCACAATAACAGTCGAGTCTTTAGTCGCAATGACGCGGCTTGCACGGCCAAGCTGCTCGAGTTCTGCATGTTCAAACTTGATACCAACATCCTCCGACAACACTGTACCTCCCGTGATTGTCGCGATGTCTTGGAGTAACTCTTTTTTCCTATCGCCATAGCCAGGGGCTTTTATTGCCACGGTATGAAAACGCGATTGGAGTTTATTGACGATAAGTGTGGTAAGCGCATCACCGTCGACATCGTCCGCGATTATCACCAGATGTTTTTTACCTGCCTGAGACAATTTTTCGAGCAACGGCAAAATTTCTTGTATTGAGGAGATTTTCTTGTCGGTAATAAGAATGTATGGGTCATTATACTCAGCCTTCATCTGTTCCATGTTTGTCGCCATGTAGGCCGAGACGTAGCCGCGGTCAAACTCGAGACCTTCGACAATCTCTTTCTCAATTCCCAAAGACTGCGACTCCTCCACTGTCACCACACCGTCCTTGCCCACCTCTTTGATTGTGTCTGCAATAATGGTGCCTATTTCTTCTGATTCGGCCGAGATAGTTGCCACGTGACGGATCTCGTCATCGGTTTGGATTTTCTTCGCAAAGCCACGCAGTGCCACTACAGCCTCAGCTGCCGCTTTTTCTATCCCCGCGCGCACGCCCATAGCATTGAGTCCCATCTCAGTGTGCTTCATACCCTCCTCGACTAGAGCTTGCAGCAACACAACTGATG
>CAZDPP010000047.1:0-4476 GCA_964507495.1 uncultured Candidatus Saccharibacteria bacterium | reverse complement strand
GTGGGCGACCACAAACGGGTAATGACCCCTCGCGAAGCCGTCCGGGCGGGTGCAAACCATCTCGTCATCGGCAGACCCATCATGAACGCAGAAGATCCAGCCCAAGCAGCACAACTAATCTTGGAGGAACTCGGGGGAGCGTCTTAGCTCTCCTTACACCCCCCACACATCTGCCCTATACGGCAGATTTTTTTATACACATTGACCTTTACACTTTGAGAGGTTATAAGAAAAAAGTACCTGAACAAGTTACACGAACAGGAGAATCGAAGTCATGCGCTCTACATGCCCATGCGAAGAACGTCGATATGGATTCCACTGTCTCAAGTGCGAACCTATCCCGAGGGACATCGAGTCAGTGCCCCCGAGCGTTGAGCCACCTCAAGGCGGTGATGGTTCCGACTAGAGTCAATATTCCCCACCACCCGCGTCCCTGCCTCCAACAGGGCGCTTTCTTTTTTTATAAAACTCTATACAGTGTGCCCATGCAAAAGATTATAGTCATCGTCGGTCCCACCGCCTCGGGCAAAAGCGCCTTAGGCGTCTATATGGCACAAAAGTTGGGAGGCGAGGTTATATCAGCCGACTCCAGGCAAGTATACAGAGGGCTCGATATCGGCACGGGTAAAGTGACAAAAAAAGAGATGCAGGGCACCCCCCACCACATGCTCGATATTGTGTCACCGAAAAAAATATATACCGCGAGTGATTTTAAAAAAGATGCTGAAAAAGCACTGAGCAAAATCAGCGCAAATAATACACTGCCGATTATTGTCGGCGGCACAGGATTATATATAGACGTATTGCTCGGGCGCGTTGTGTTGCCCGATGTCCCACCAAACGAAAAACTGCGCGCACGGTTAGAGAAAAAACCAGTTGAGCAGTTGTTAAAAATGTTGCAAGAAAAAGATCCTGCACGCGCAAAAACAATTGAACCCAAACACAAACGCCGCATTATCCGCGCACTTGAAATAGCAGAGTTTAATGTACGTAGCCAAAATAATCTCGCCACCAAGCGAAGCCACATTTCTCGAAGCGAGAGTAAGACTTGGCCTAGCGGCCCGGAGCGCTCGAGCGGGAGAAATGTGGCGGAGCTAGACATCCTTTGGCTCGGCATCAACCCAACAGAAAAAATACTGCATAAAAACATCCACACTCGCCTCCTCGCACGACTTAAAACTGGCATGATTGCAGAAGCTAAAAGACTGCACGCAAAAGGGTTGTCTTACAAACGCATGGAGCAGCTCGGGCTCGAGTACCGCTACATGGCAAAAATACTCCAACACCCCAAATCAAGGGTTACCCTTGTACAGGAGCTTGAGCGCGAAATACAAAAGTATGCCAAACGCCAATTGCGCTGGTTTATTCGAAACAAAGATATCCACTGGATCAAAAACTCGCCAAAAAGTCGGGCGGGCACATCTGAAGCACTCAAAATTGCGCGGCTTTGGCAAAATTAGTATGCAGCTCCTCAAGCTCGCCTCGCGGCATTTGCCCAAACGTATCTTGCGCGCCAAACGACTGCTCACGAAACAGCTCATCTTGCGCCGCGACATCGGGATGTACCTCGAGCGCTCGCTCATTGAATCCAATTAAATACAGCCCCGAAAGTGTGCGCAACCGCGAGAGCGCCACATAGCCCTGCCCATACTCAAACGCGTTTGAAAGGTCGATAATCGCGGCGTCGAGTGACATCCCCTGGCTTTTATGCACCGTGATGGCCCACGCAAGCCGCAGCGGCACTTGCTCGATAGTTGCGAGCACTTTGTTATTGTCTTGCACCTTCCATTCCTCGGGCGCGGCTTCTATAATTCTCCCACTGAGAGTACGCACTACGGGATAGCTGCTCATTTTTGAAAATTCGACAACTTCGCCAAGCGTGCCGTTGACGTACTCCCCCTCGATATCATTTTTTGTAAACATCACCTTGGCACCCACCTTGAGTGACAAAGACTCTGACGAGAGACAACTGCGTTTAAGCCCCTCAATGAGCGCTGGTGCCCCGCGACTTTGCATTTGGAATATGCGTAAAAGGCTTGGTAGTGTCCCCAACTCTTGGTCGTTAAGTCTGTCAACATTGGCATTGTGTGGAAATAATTTTGTATACACTCCTTTGGCCGGCGGCGTGACCGCGCGCTTGGTGAGATGCCCGCGCAGCGTGCTGGTGATGGTGCCACGACGAATACCGGAGAGCAGCTCCAAAAAAACAGGATCCTCTTGGCGATGTTGCTCGGAGAGGTAACAGATGAGGGGATTGGCGGCTTTCCATGCACGCGAGTGGAAGGCAAACGGCGAAGAGGGCGTGTCATACTCAATCTCGTCAATTTGACCTGCTGCTTGGCCAAGCGGCTCACCTTGGCGCACGATGGGCGGCAGTTGAAAGAAATCGCCTACAAACACCACTTGCAAACCACCAAACGCTCGCGTGGAGTGTCGCAAAGCTCGACACACCGCATCAACCGAAGCGAGCGTATCGCCCGAGAGCATCGAGATCTCGTCGATGATGAGCACACGAGCACGAGTGACCCGACGCACCACCTTTTCTTTCTGCGCGATAGCATCAAGATCATACTCGGTGATAACATTTTTAACCCCAATACCGCTCCACGAATGTATGGTCATACCGCCCACATGCGTGGCTGCAATGCCCGTTGAAGCGGTGATGGCATGCTCGATCCCAGCCGACTCGAGATAGCGCACATACGCATTGACCGTATGCGTCTTGCCGCTCCCCGGCTCGCCTGTCAAAAATACATTGGCGCCAGTTTTGAGAATATCCAGAGCTTCGTCTTGCGTCATTAAAACAGTGTACCCTATTTCAAACTTTTCGGCGGGCCCACGAGGAATCGAACCTCGACCAACGGATTTGGAGGCCGTTGTTCTACCGTTAAACTATAGGCCCGAACAAGCCCATAGTAGCAAGAAAATTACTTTTTTGCCTCTTTGTGGACCGTTTGTAGGCGGCACCACTTACAATACTTCTTGAGCTCGATTTTGCGCTCAACAAGCTTCTTATTCTTAGATGACCAATAGTTAATGCGCTTGCACTTCCCACAGGCCAGCTTTATGAGTCGCTCTTGTGACATGCACAGCACTATACCGCAAAAGCTAAAGAGCCGCAAGAACTCAGCCCTTAGCGCCTAGCCTCAAGGTGCCAATGGTCGCCCTCATAATATATTCTGAAATTTTGGCCGTTTATCCTTGCGGTATACCCGTCACCCGACGTACTCGGCACTGGGTTTGCAGTAAGTCCTATATACGCTCTCATCTGAGCATCAACCGCTGGGCTGACTCGTAGGTCAACGGCGTTTCCCGCAGCGTGTGGGTCAGTTGCATAGCCGGGATGAGGCTCACTGCCCGCAGTAACAACAAGCGGGCAAATTCCTCCATTTAAATATGCACAATCCTTTTGTACGGCAACAACCCCTGCAAGAACATCGGGAGCCACCTTGGCAAGTTGTGTCGGGCAATTAGATTGACCGTCGCTACAAGTTTTATTGAAAGAGATAGCACCTTCGCTTTCAGTAACGAGTCGATTTCGCGCATCAGTCTCGCCAACAGGCGCTGGGTCAACTGGAATTATCGGTCCGGTTTGAGTAGTGGGTGTAGGGACTGAAACTACAGAAGACGGGCTAAAGATACCTTTCAACAAATCACCGACACTTGTGTCTCGAGGACGCGTGTTCGATGGGCTTTCTGCGGTATCAGGATTAGCGTTCGCTGGGTTATGGTCCTTGTCGGCACACCCCAAAGAATTCCAACTTGCACCATTGCCCCAAAAGCTTCGGTCGATAAGTACCATAAGAAGTGTCTGCACTACGAGCCAAGCACTCACAATAATAACAAAGCCGATGAGTACTGAGGTAAAAATCTTGTGTGCTTTTGCAATTTGTCCAGGATTTTCAGCTGATGAGAAGTAAAGTATGCCGGCCCATGCAAACAGCATCACCGAGAGCGGTATGGAGATAAGGAGAATATAGTTGATTATGTTTTGAGTGAGTGTGCCGAAGTCACACAGATTACACTCGGTCGCAATAAGATATGTTTTACCCACAACACCGGGAGGCACCACACCACAAGGCACGAGGCCGCTTGAGGCGGCGAAGGTGGTAAGGGGGGTAATAAGCACCGAAAACGCAGAGCTCAGCACAATCCAAAAACGACGTCTATTCATATAGCTAAAGCATACCACCCAATTCCCTAACCCATGTCGACCACACACAAAACAGTGAACAAGTGAACGTGTGCGCCGGGTTGGATTCGAACCAACGTAGGCCGAAGCCGCTTGGTTTACAGCCAAGTGTAATTGACCACTCTACCACCGACGCATAAGTGGGAGCACAACATAAAACATACTACACTTGGGCCTAAAAAAATAGAGGCTATTGCGTCAGATGCAAGTCAGTCGACATCGCAGTTTTGAGCTTGCCACGAGAGCTTTTGCGCACCTCAAACACAAACTCGTTGTTTTTGACA
>CAZDPP010000046.1:0-4491 GCA_964507495.1 uncultured Candidatus Saccharibacteria bacterium | reverse complement strand
ACATCGTGGAACGCATCGTCTTGTGGACGAAGTTGGTCGAGGACCTTATCAATCGAGTCTTTATTCACAGTACCCCAGATAACCACCTTGCCCACCGTACTCTTACCACCCAAACCACTAAAGAGAGCAAACACCGCAATGCCTGCAAGGACAAGCGCAACACATGCGCCAGTAAACACGATCTGAAAAGTTGTCATTTTCATGTTACGTATATTGTGCGGCCTAAGAGACTTTTTTGCGAACGATAAATCCCCAGTGATACTGCCCCGCCGGCACATCTTCGAGATATTGCAACCCACCTTTCTCAAACAAATCTCGTGCCATACCCACGGTTATTACATGGTCGGGGTGCGGCCCAAGGCCACCAAAGCTATCCTTCCAGTCCACCACCAAGGCGCGGCCGCCGCGTTTGAGCACACGTACCAACTCTTTAACCATCTCCTCTTTGTCCTCGAGCGAAAACAAGACATTGGCGACAATCACCAAGTCGGCGTGGGCATCGGGCAGATTACTTCCCCCTTGTTTTTCGATATCACCTTGCACCACATGTACGTTCCTGAGCCCTTCGCCTGCAGCGACATTTACGATGCGCGGCAACAAGTCTTGGTTGATATCAACTGCCCACACCTCACCTTGACCCACTTCGCGAGCGGCCGCTCGTGTAAAAAACCCCGACCCCGCGCCAAAGTCGACGACCACCATCCCATCGCGTATCTTTGCCGCCTCGACCACTGTGGTGGGATTTAAAAACGTACTCTCTTTCATCTCCTATAGTATATAGCAAAATAAAAACACCTCGAGGTCGGACTTGCAAAAGAGAGCCTCTTGTATTTTTTTATATATATGTTTTTATATTGCACGGACACCCAACAGCATGGGAGGGGTACGTGAAGGGAAGAATGTTCGTCAAAAGGCCGATCCAGTGGCGTCGCCTCAAGGGCCGTACGCGCAAGACTAGAGCTGAACTCTATGAAGAAGGGCGAGCGAGAGCAGAACATCTCAAACGGACCAAGCATATGCTCACCAAGGTATCCGAACAGTTTTACCCAGGACAAGTCGTGTATGTTGAAGTCCGCGGTCGAGGGTGGGCGGAAGTAAGAGTGGTATCGGTTTCCGACCTTGCCGTTAAGGTGAGATGCGGCAAGAACACCCTCGCCTACTCACCTCACGCCCTGCGCTTGAAGAAACCCGACATCTGAATCTCAATAGCCCCACCACACACCACGCTGACAACCAGCGTGGTATTTTATTTCTAGTTAAATTCGTGTAGGCAAAGAAACCTGTTTTGACTATAAACACACGAAGCTTGCAATTGCGTCTCCATCGCGGAGTTTCATGACGCGTACACCTTGTGTGCCGCGCGAGAGTGATGGGATTTCTTTGAGGCCCGTGCGGATGACCTGCCCTTTTTGTGAAATGATGACCATCTCGGCGTCCTCGTCGTCATTAGCTATCACCTTCACTGCAATAAGCGGGCCTGTCTTTGGGGTCACTTTGACGGTTTTAATTCCCGAGCCTCCGCGGTTTTGAGTTTTGTATTCTGCGGCAGGTGTCGTCTTGCCATACCCATTACGCGACACCACCAGCACCTCGGCATTTTTGGCGCCCTTAGGCACCACGTCGGCCGCAACTATAGTGTCGCCTGCGCCCAACTTCATGCCGCGCACACCACCTGCCGTGCGGCCCATGGGGCGGATGTCGCTCTCTTTAAATCGGATTGATTGACCGCGGGCGGAGGCGAGCAACACTTCGTCACCTTTTTCTACCAAAAGTGCCGCGATGAGTTCGTCTCCTTTTTGGAGTTTAAGCGCAATGAGCCCTGAGCGACGCACATCATGGAAGTCGGTTGCTTTTACTTTTTTGGTCACTCCCTGTTTGGTGACCATGTACAAAAATCGCTCTCCTTCCTTATCGCTCTTGCGCATAGGGAGAATTGAGGAGATTTTTTCGGTGTCAGTGAGCGAGAGGAAGTTGACTATAGCTTTGCCACGCGTCGAGCGCTTGCCCTCGGGCAGCTCATACATCTTTATCTGATAGGCTTTTCCAACATCGGTGAAAAAGAGTACGTCACTGTGGCTACTTGTCGTGAGAAATGTCGTCACAAAGTCCTCTTCTTTGGTATTGAGGTCAACGACGCCGACACCACCGCGCTTTTGTCGCTTAAATTCCTCGGGATTACTGCGCTTAACGTAGCCACCTGCCGTGAGTGTGAGTACTTGCTCCTCTTCGGCCACCAAATCCTCGACATTGATGATGCCGGCCGCGCCCTTCATTATTTTTGTATTGCGGTCGTCACCAAAGCGCTCGTTGATTGCCTCGATTTCGGTCTTGACCACGCCGAGCATCTTTTTCTCGCTTGCCAAGAGCGCCGTCCACTCGGCGATACGCGCTTGCACCTCGCTCAACTCGTCTTCGATTTTCTTGCGCTCAAGGTTGGCGAGGCGCGACAGGCGCATCTCCAAAATTGCCGCCGCTTGGAGATCAGAGAATTTAAACTTTTTGATGAGGTTAACCGACGCCTCCGGCACGTCTTTGGAAGCTCTGATGGTCTTGATCACCTCGTCGATATGGTCGAGTGCTTTTGAGAGACCGAGCAAAATATGCTCGCGTTCTTGTGCCTTCGTGAGGTCAAACAATGTACGACGGCGCACCACCTCGCGGCGGTGTTTGATAAACTCCTCAAGAATTCCCTTGAGCGAGAGCGTTTGCGGAATACCGTCGACCAACACCACCATGTTGAAGTGGAAGGTGTCCTCGATCGCCGTGTGTTTATACAAAAAGTTGAGCACTTTTTGTGGTTGTGCACCTGTCTTAAGTTCTATAACAATGCGGATATCGCGTGCTGACTCGTCGCGCAAACCCTTGATGCCGTCGATTTTTTTGTCGCGCACCAAGTCTGCAATGCGCATGATGAGGTCGGCTTTGTTAACGCGGTATGGGATGGAGGTCACAACAATCTGGAAATTGCCTTTTTTATCCTCGACGATGTCGGCCACTCCGCGCACCACAACACCCCCCTTACCCGTCGTGTAGGCATGAAGTAGATCTTTTTTATTAAACACTACCGCGCCTGTTGGGAAGTCGGGACCAGAGACATGCTGCATCAAATCCTCCACCGTAGCCTCTGGATGCTCTATTAAATGAGTGAGCGCATTACAAAGTTCGCCCAGGTTGTGTGGCGGAATATTGGTCGCCATACCAACGGCGATTCCGAGTGTGCCATTGAGCAAGATGTTTGGCACCGCCGCCGGCAACACCGCAGGCTCCATAAGTGAGCCGTCGTAGTTGGGGCGCCACTCGACAGTGTCTTTCTCGAGGTCACTCAAGAGCTGCTCGGCCATACGCGACATCTTGGCCTCGGTGTAGCGCATCGCAGCAGCTGAGTCGCCGTCAATTGAGCCAAAGTTTCCTTGACCCAACACCAATGGGTAGCGCATGGAGAAATCTTGAGCCATCTTAACCATCGCGTCGTACACCGAAGCGTCGCCGTGCGGGTGATATTTACCAAGTACATCACCCACCACAAGTGCTGATTTACGGAAACGACTCCCTGGGGTGAGTCCTAAGCGGTGCATAGTATAGAGAATGCGACGGTGTACAGGTTTGAGCCCATCGCGCACATCGGGTAGGGCACGTGAAGTGATAACCGACATTGCGTAGTCGAGGTACGACTCGCGCATCTCGGTTGAGATATTGCGATCGACCACGCCCGACCCTCCGTTTTGTTCTGAAATATTCTCAGGTAAATTATTTTTTTCTGCCATAGTAGTTTATTGCGCTGTTGTGGTTGCGACCTCCAAAGTGTTGACCCCTGGAGCATACGCCCCACTGACAATATTTGCCAACTGAGTCGAGCCGCCCATATCTTGCTCGGTAATTGATGCCGAGCTGCTTACCAAACGCATACCCAAGGTCCCGAACCATACCATAAATACAAATGCAGTGATGACGCCAGCGATTTTGGTCGCATGTTGGCGGCGTTGGTGAGCAGGTTTTGATTTGAGATGTTCGATGTAGCGCTTCATGGTTGTTATTATGCATTCAAGACGATTATCTCGCCCTCCTTACCCTCGAGATCCTTTTTCTTGACCGTCAACTTCTCGACCGCCTGTGTTCCCTCGGCGGCGGCCTCCTTCAAAAAAAGCTTCAACTCGGGTGCTTGCCCTGAGCTTGTCGAAGAGTAATACATGGGGATAATTGCTCGTGGTTCTAATTGCACCGCGAGTTTGTACGCCTCGGCGTAGCCCAACACGTTGCCCACCTGCCCTGAGCTTGTCGAAGGGCCGCCGATAGGTAAAAAGAGTATATCGATATCGTCGAGCTCTTGCTTTGCCTCAAGCGGCAACACCATACTGCTGAGCGCACCCAAAAAACACAAATTCATCCCCTCAATATTTACTCCATATATTGTATTGAGTCCGCCAGCCATGCCTGCTGAACCAAAACCGCGAACAGCAACCCCCTTAACCTCATATTCGCCCGGGCCGTTGA
>CAZDPP010000045.1:0-4799 GCA_964507495.1 uncultured Candidatus Saccharibacteria bacterium | reverse complement strand
AAGCTGCTCGTGGAATAATTCAATGATATACGTTCTGCATCTCGTACGAGTGCAGAACTGAAGCGGCGATGGTCTCTCTTGCAAAAGAGAGATTGGATAGTGGTGCGACGTCCTATAGACGCACTCGCTTCTCCCCGATACGCGTACGGGGTAGATGCCTTCGAAAATATGTTGAGTACAAGATATATTTCGAAGGACCAAACGGAACAAGAGAAAGGTGGCCTTACTCTAGAAGAAAAACGATTTGATTGATTAAAAATGCAGAGCAACATAACCCGCCTGTTTGGCGGGCAGGCCCCAACCAACGACGGGGGACTTTGTGTTTGGAAACGTATAAGGGCCGCGCTTGATTGCGCGGCCCTGACCAAACCTCCTTTCTTGGGTAGTCTGGCTTTTTGCCCCTCTGGCAAGGGGCGGTTCGTTCGACCGCGGGCTCGTGCCCAAAAAGTGAGGCAAACGTGCACTACGGTGCGTTTGTTACTCTACAATCCACGTATTATTTTTGCAAGAATCTCGTGCTGTGCATAAAAGGCTTTTTCTGGTACTATCTTTTGGATGCGGGCATAGCTCAGTTGGTAGAGCATTCGACTGATACTCGAAAGGTCCTTGGTTCGACCCCAAGTGCCCGCACAAGACACAACAATCTGCCCTGCGGCAGATTTTGTGCTTGTGCGGGAGGCGGAGCGATGTCCTGCAATTGCAGGACCGCGAGCCGGGGTCGCGAAAACTTTTTGTGACGACAAAAAGTTATTCGTGTACGCACTGAGTGCTTGTGCGGGAGGCGGAGTTGTATTGACAAAACAGATAAAAATAAGTAATATATTGTGTATATGGATACAGTTAAAAAACTCCTAACTTACATCAAAAATCTCCCTCGGCTCTATAGAATAGGTATGGGGGTTGGTGTCGTGGTCTTGGGTGTTGTTGTTGCACATATAAGTGGCTCAACTGTTTCTCCAGTTCCACCTGATGTCGTCCACGTGCGCATCGCTTCGGTTGCGAGTCTCTCCAACCAAGGTGGTCCATTGCCTGTGACCGGAAAAGTAACATCAATAAGCAAGGCTGACATCTTGGCAGTGAGTTCGGGCGAGATAATCAGCCTCTCACGCAAACTCGGTGACTACGTAGGAGCAGGAAGTGTGATCGCAAGTTTCGAAAATAGTAGCCAGCGTGCGGCGGTCTTGCAGGCACAAGGAGCCTATGAGGGTGCCCAAGCCGCGCTTGCGAAGGCTTCGGGTAGTACTGCACAAAACTCTGGTCTTACGTCGGCCCAAGCTGCACAAAGTGCTGAAAATGCGACCGCTGCCGCAAATGCTGCGCTGCGCAGCGCATATGCATCACTTGATGATGCTATACACACCAAAACTGATGGGATTTTCAATAATCCACGTACGGCGTCCCCTCAATTAGTTGTAACCGTTCCTGATAGTCAATTAGTGATACGTATCCAAACACAGCGAGTGGGACTCGATGCATTGCTTGAGAGTGTGCGCACTCTTGGTGGTTCTGATGTTGATGCGCATATAGAAACTGCAATTGCTAAAACTCAAATTATCGTATCGTTTCTAGACGACATGGTGTTGGCGCTCAATAAGGCCATTCCTTCGGCAGATACTTCTGCTACAACTATCGCCACGTACCAAGTATCAGTTGCGGCGGCGCGCACCGAGGCTCTTGCCGCCATCTCATCTTTAACCAGTGCTAAAACCACCTATGATGCCGCGGTGTCTGGTGCCTCGGTGGCACAAAACTCAGCAAGCGGTGGTACTGCAAACGATATCGCGAGCGCACAAGCAAATGTAAAATCAGCACTCGGCGCGCTCAATGCGGCTCAAGCAAACCTGGAGAAGACGATTATACGCGCACCGATTTCTGGTACTACTGTGAGCTTGCCGATCACTCGCGGTGGCTACGTGCCTGCGTTTAGCCAAGTGGCGCAGATCTCAAATCCGAGTGCGCTTGAGGTCGAGACATATGTGACATCAGACGACGCAAAAACACTCGCGGTGGGCGGTACGGCGACTATTGATGGTTCAACCAAGGGAGTAATTGTTGCTATTGCACCAGCGCTCGATCCCACTATCGGTAAAATACAAGTAAAGATAGGTATCGTGGGCGATCAAAAAGCGCTCACTGATGGTGACACTGTGACGGTGTCTTTGGAGCGCTCGATAGGGGGCACGAAGACTGCGATTAAAAATACCATCACCATACCAATTGCTGCAGCAAAGATAACTCCTGAGGGTCCTGTGGTATTTACTGTAAGCTCGACTACACTTAAGGCCAATCCGGTTGTGTTTGGAGCTATTTTAGGTGGGCAAGTGACCGTCACAGAGGGCCTTACGCTGCAGATGGATATTGTTACTGATGCGCGCGGGCTCTCAGACGGCCAAGCGGTAGTTGTCGATACAAACTAACTATGTTGTGGCTCTGGAACTTTTTTCTTGAGAGACGCCAACTGAACTATGTGCTCGTGGTGGTCTTGTTGATAGCTGGCACCTATTCGTTGCTTAAAATTCCAAAAGAAAATAATCCACAAATCGCTCTTGCTATCTCGGTCGTCACCGCGTCCTTACCAGGTGCTTCGGCTGAAGATATGGAGACTCTCGTCACTAACAAATTGGAGGCCCAGATTTCTGGTATCAACAACATTGACACAATCACATCATCTTCGGGCGACGGTGTGTCGGCTGTTACAGTACAATTTACAGCTCAAGCAAACAGTGATCAATCTATACAAGATCTGCGTGATGCAGTATCACGTGCTCGGCCTAATTTGCCCCAAGACGTTGACGCACCGCAGGTTACTAAAATAAATTTCAGTGATCAACCTATTGTTGTCGTCTCAATTTCAGGCGATCGTACCCCGCTTGAATTTTCCAAACTTAGTCAGAGTGTGCAGGATGAGCTTCTTGATGTTCCCGGTGTCTCACAAGTAAACGTATCGGGCGTACCAGTGCGACAAGTGACTGTTATTGTGCGCAAAGAGGCGCTCGAGCACTACGGGTTGCGAGTAGCCGATGTTATCGGCGCCATTTCTTCAAGTAACGCAGCACTGCCGGCTGGTCGCATCTCGCTTGATGGGGTGAGTTATAACGTTAATTTTAAGGGTGGTCTTACTGATCCGGCGCAGATACAAGACATCGCCGTATCATCAAGAAACGGCGTGCCGATTTATTTGCGAGATATTGCAGACATCAACAACGATCTTGCTCCTGCCACCACCTACTCGCGCGTCTCTTTGGGTGGCAAACCAAGTCAAGATGGTATAAGTCTCCTTGTCTACAAACAATCTAGTGCCGACATACAGGCAACAGTACGTCGTGTCGAGGATCGTTTGAATGAACTCCATAAGACGACGTTGAGTGGTTTGGAGGTGTTTGTCCCACCCTCAACCAACCAAGGTGTACAGGTGAGTAAACAGTTGGGAGATTTGACTGAGACTGGCCTCATCACCGTCGTGCTTGTTATCTTGGTACTCCTTGTCACTATTGGGTGGCGCGAGTCATTGGTTGCTGGCCTTGCTATCCCGCTTTCGTTTCTTATTGCATTTATCGGGTTGTTTTTTACAGGCAACACACTCAACTTTATCAGCCTATTTGCGTTGATCTTGGCAGTGGGTATTTTGGTCGACTCTGGCATTGTGGTGACTGAGGCGATACATGCGCGCATGAAGATATACAAAACTCCTCTTGAGGCTGCTCGCGTGGCGCTCAAGGATTATGCGTGGCCGCTTATTGCGGGCACTATGGCGACGGTGGCCGTGTTTGCGCCGCTCTTTTTCTTGACCGGCATCATTGGTAAATTTATCGCCGGTATTCCCTATACACTCATCTTTGTGCTCATTGCTTCTATTTTTGTAGCGCTCGGTATTGTGCCGCTTATTGCGGTCTTGTTTACAAAAGGTACGCCTAATCGCTTTGAGCGCACACAAGAAGAGCTCACTCATAAAGTGACCATGTGGTACACGTGTCAACTACGTCGCATACTTGAAAATCGTCGCTATCAGAACATATTCTTAAGAGTCCTTTTTGGAGCTATGGTTGTAGCGTTTACGCTTCCGGTGTTTGGCCTTGTAACCACCAGCTTTTTCCCTGGAGGCGACGAGGACTTTATTTATCTCAACATGCAAAAAACTCAAGGCACGGTACTCGAGCAGACCGATCTTGTGGTGCGCGAAGTGGAGGAATTTTTGTATACCGACCCCGATATCGCATCCTTCCAAACTACAGTAGGCGCAAGCTCGGCGCTCACAGGCGAGAGCAGTACGGGCAGCAATCAAGCCAACATAACTATCAATCTGTTTGAAAAACGTAAAAAAACGAGCACGCAGATAGCAACTGAACTCCAAACACAGCTAGCAAGCATTAAAGGTGTCGATATCCAGGTACTGCAAGCAAGTAACGGGCCGCCTTCGGGAGCTCCCATCTCAATTGAGTTGCGTGGTGGGGACGATCTCGGTGCACTTATCACCTCAGCTGAGCGTGCTAAACAACTTTTGGCGTCTATCCCACACGTGACCAACATCACTGCCTCAACACAGACAAACGGTACTGAATTTAATCTCGCTATCGATCGCGCAAAAGCAGCCGCCTTGGGGCTCAATGCACAGCTTGTGGGGCAAACATTGCGCACGGCCGTAAACGGCACTAAGGCAACCAGTATTACTCAGGCAAAACAGACTATTGATGTTGTCGTAAAGCTCAATCTCAATGCAGCCTACACAGGCCCGGGTGACACGGCGCAAACAACAGTTGATAGTATTAAAAACCTTACGATACCCAACACTGCTGGCACAA
>CAZDPP010000044.1:0-4799 GCA_964507495.1 uncultured Candidatus Saccharibacteria bacterium | reverse complement strand
TTGATGTCGAGCGCACCATCAAGGTCTGCAATAGTGCGCGCGACTTTGATAACGCGATGAAATGCTCTTGGCGAAAGTGAAAGTCTCTTACCTGCTCTTTCGAGTGTGGCGCGTACCTGTGTGGTGAGTGGCACCAAATCTTCTAACTCACGCGGCGAAAGATCGCTGTTTGTTTTGTGTACCCTGAGTGCCGTCGAAGGGTTCGGATTAAAACGCTTTTCTTGTGTTGCCCTGGCGTCCCTCACTTTATTTCTTGCAACAATCGTTTCTGTTCCTTGTAGAGATTTTTTACCAAGCTCGCCCAACTCGACTGGTCCCATAGTGACCCATAAGTCGACACGGTCGGCAATGGGTCCTGAAATTTTTCTACGATAACGCTCGAGCGCCACAGGCGAACATGTGCACGCTATTTCTGGGTGGCCCCAATTACCACAAGGGCACGGGTTCATGGCGACGACGAGTGTAAAGCGTGCAGGAAAAAGTGCGGTACCTTTTGCTCGTGCAATAGTGATAACTCTGTCTTCAAGTGGTTGTCGGAGTGACTCAATTACGCGCCTATCAAATTCAGGAAACTCATCAAGAAAAAGTACACCACGATGCGCAAGGGTTGCTTCCCCGGGTCGCGGGTTTGCACCTCCTCCTACAATCGAAACATAGGATGATGTGTGGTGTGGTGCACGAAATGGCGGCATCGTAATTAATTCTTGTCGTAAGACTCCTGCAACTGAATGGATACTGTTGACCTCGAGTACTTCATCAAATGAAAGTGGTGGGAGTACTGATGCAAGCGCACGGGCGAGCATCGTCTTTCCTGTTCCTGGCGGGCCCGAGAGTCCAAGGTTGTGCCCGCCCGCTGCGGCAATAATCGCTGCACGTTTTGCGGATTCTTGTCCGCGGATATCTTCGAGTGCAAACTGAGTTTCGGTTGCTGAAGGCTCCAGTATTGTTTGCGGTGCCGCCACTAGTTTTGTGTTTATCCCCGACGCTTTGGTCGGGGTCGCGACCCCCTCGGGGCGTCGGGATTTTTTCTCGTTTATATGGTGTATAACTTCTTCCAAACTATTCGCACCATATACATCAATCCCCCCTACCAGTGCGGCTTCTCGCTCGTTTTCTTTTGGGACAAATACCGCGCGCTTTCCTTTTCGTTTTGCTTCTGCCACCAACGGTAAGATTCCACGTACCGCGCACAGGGTGCCATCGAGTGAAAGTTCTCCAACAAATAAAAAAGATTCCGCATTAAAGCGGATATCGTCGGCTGCAAGTAAGTATGAAAGCGCGATCGGCAGATCAAACATGGGCCCTTCTTTTTTCAAATCAGCTGGCGCCAGCGAGATAACAATCTTTTGATTCCGACTCTTGGGCGAATCAAATCCCGAGTGTTTAATCGCCGCAGCTACTCGGTCGCGCGACTCTTCAACCGCTTTATCGGGGAGGCCGACTATAGTAAAAGAATGTAGTCCGCGCGAAAGGTCGGTCTCGATCGACACAATGTGTGGCGAGAGGAGTGATGTCTGTGCGCCGTATACACGAGCGTACTGCATACCAAAAATTGTACACCATCTTTTATAACAGCAACCACTGTGAAACACTGAATACTGAGGAATATTATGCTAAAAGACCCCCCTCTTCTTCCATGTGTGCCACACACGTGCGAGCCGATGCGTTCACCTCGAGCCTTTCCTCCTCAATTTTTTCTCCTGAGATTTCGCATGTGCCGTAGGTACCTTCCTCGATCTTGTCGAGTGCGCGTTTAATATTATTCCAAGTTATTTGCAGCTCCTCGATTTCGGCGCGGTTTTCTTGGTAGGCTTCCATACGATCAGCAAGCTCGTCGCTTTCGGTAGCTGTTGCATCAACGCTCGCCTGTGCCTCCCAATCTCCGACTTCGTTCTTCCATCCCAAGCCTTTCAATTCGTTTTCGATAGTCTGTAGCTCATCCTGCAACTTATTTTTAAAATAGGCTATTTTTTCTTGATTCATGAGTGCCATGATACCTAAAGCGCTCTGTAAGCGCAATGAGGTCTATTGTCCCATTTGGCTTTCTATCGGCGCCTCCTTAAGGCGCGAGATAATCTCGCGTACAGTGCGCTCGTTGGTTGTGATAAGCAGAGTATTTTTATCAAGCAATGTCCACAATAAAGTTATTTGTCCTGCTTGGTTTACTAATGTTCGTGCGTCGTGATTTTCTATAATTTTGTCAATAAACACAGTGGGCGTCATCCGTGGTGGTAGAGTCTCGATTGTTGTAGTTGAGGATAGTGTAGATGTTGCGGTAGATGTAGTGCTTGCTGTTGTGGTAGATATAGTTGTCGTAATTGTTTGTGTCTGTGGGGGTGCGGGCGGCGTATACGCAAAAAGTGGCAGCAAGTCCTGGCTCATAGTGGGCTCCCACGCGAGCATTCCAGAAAATGCTTGCTGATATGAGTCCACCTTAAGTAACAAGAAAGGTTGATTATCTGAAATTGCGTGTATACCAAACAAAAATAGTGGACTAATGGTGCGCAAAAACGGCGCCGATAGTGTGGGTCCCAGTAGCGAGAAAAACTGCTCAGCGGGCATCGCTACTTGCTGCGTATTTGTTGCGGTAACTATTGGTAATATTTGTGCGACAAGGCCAATTGAGAGGTTGGTATTTTTTGTTGCCATTTGCAGTTCTTGAAAGAGTGCGCTTCGCGTTGTGTTGCCGGTGGGCAGTGTTATTAGTACGCGATCATCAACCACAATAAACGGTGCCTGGGTGTCTGTTTGTAGTGGCACGGTACTTGAGCGTAATACCACGTATGTCACCCCACCTATGGCACTCACAATGAGCACGGCGCTCGCGAGTATAAAAACTATTTTTTGTCCCCAACCACTCGCCTCCTCCTGTGTTGGTTGGATTTCATTTGTTGCAATAGTGGTTGGTTGCGAAAGTTGAGCACTGCGACGGTTGGCCTCGGCAGCTGCAATTGTGACGGTTGAGATATTTTTCTCTTGGATATATTTTTCAATATCACCTTGGTATGTCTCGAGTGGGCGCACCGATGTGGTCTCAGGAATTTTCTCTCCCTGCGCTACACCTGTTTTAGGCACCACCACTCGTTCAATGGTTGTTTTGGGAGTGGGGGTAGGCGCGGCTTGTGCCACCTTTTGTTCTTGGTTAAACAACACACCTGCACTTACACGCTGCGCACTATCGACAGAGTGTATGTCTTTTTTAGGTAGGAGGAAACTACTCGGGTCGGGACTCTGGGGGTTTTTGTTCTCGGGGTCCATTGTTTGGTGTGGTAGACGAGCCAGACTTCAATCCTTTTCGTGCAGCAAACTCAGGGTCAATCGCTTTAATAGAGAGGTTGATGCGGCCGCGGTCGTCTATCTCCTTAATCATAACCTGTACTTTCTCTCCCACCGAGAGGACCCCTGTCATTTTCTCAAGTCGAAATGGTGCAATTTCAGATACATGTACCAACCCCTCTGCGTCCTTGCCAGGGCCAATGCGCACAAATGCACCAAAATCCATCAGTCGTGTGACTTCGCCTTCGTATATCTCACCTGCTTTGTATTCTTTTACCAACCCCTCTATCATCATCTTGGCTTTAGCGGCGCTACCATTTTTGCCGGTTATAAATATTGAACCATCGTCTTCAATAGTAATGTCGGATACATCAGATGTCTCTTTGATGCCGTTTATTGTTTTGCCGCCACCACCAATCACGAGCCCGATTTGCTCGGGCTTTACTCGCATGGTCATAATTTCTGGTGCGCGTGGGGATATTGTTGGGCGAGCTGTTGTGATTTCTTTTGCAATAACTTCAAGTATGTGCAGACGTGCCAGACGCGCACCCTCAAGCGCCTCAATCAAAATAGGGAGAGGTACACCATCGAGCTTGATATCCATCTGTATTGCGGTGATACCATCGCGTGTCCCTGCGACCTTAAAGTCCATGTCGCCATGACTGTCCTCGGGGCCTTGAATGTCGGTCAATACTTTGTACTTTCTGTCCTGTGCATAGTTGGTAGAGAGCATGAGTCCCATTGCGATGCCGGCGACGGGGTTTTTAAGAGGTACTCCCCCATCAAGGAGTGCTAGGGTTGATGCGCACACTGAGCCCATCGATGTTGAGCCATTGCTCGCTAGGCACTCGGATACAAGGCGAATAGTGTACGGAAAAACTTCTTTGTTTGGGATAACAGCCTCAAGTGCTTTCTCTGCCAAGGCGCCGTGGCCAATCATGCGACGATTGAGCCCACCCATCCGGCCTGTCTCGCCTGCCGAGTATGGCGGGAAGTTGTAATGGTGCATGAAACGCTTTTTAACCTCCTGTTCCTCCATCGAATCAATAAGTTGTGAGTCGCCAGGGCCACCGAGAGTGAGTGCTGTAAACACGTGCGTACCGCCACGATAGAAAATTCCTGAGCCGTGGAGTATTGGTGAAACACCGCCCGCTTTTGCAAATAATGGACGAACTTCATCAAACGCACGGTTGTCTGCACGCATATTGTCTTCCAATGCGCCTCTGTGGATTTCTTCGTCGATTTTTTCTTCAAAGAATCTGTCTGCGAGTTTTTTATGATGTGCAATTTCTTCAATCTCACCGACTCGCGTGAGAAACGCTTTTTTTGCGGCATAAATTTCTTTTTTGCCTGCAGTGCCTGAAAATACCACGGTCTTTATGTGTGGCGCAAACTCCGTTGCGTATAGTTGTGTAAGTGCTTCGGGTAATTCAGGTTCGGGCACAACGCGTTTTGTTTTGCCGATTTCTTGCACGATCTTTTGCTGGAACGCGAGGATTTTTTGACGTTCTTCAATTGAGCGC
>CAZDPP010000043.1:0-4864 GCA_964507495.1 uncultured Candidatus Saccharibacteria bacterium | reverse complement strand
AGTAAGATCTCCTTCATCGCGAGCCCTACCGACCTTAACACCTATACGTTTACTATCCGTACCTATTGGCTCCACTAGTTCGACATGGCTCACCATAAATAATTTATATGATGGAATTTATTACACAAAACAAATTACTCACCACAGGTGTCGGTATCACCGTTGCCACACTTCTATATTGGACATTCTTTATGCAAGGAGGCTCGGCACCCGCGCTTACCGCAACCGATGTTGGGGTGGATGCACCTGCGCAAGAGTTGTTGGCGACACTAACGACACTCAACACAATCCAGCTCGACGTGCATTCGGCGCTGTTTCAAGACCCCGCGTTTGTATCGCTCACTGATTTTGGTGTCATCATCCCACTCCAACCTGTTGGTCGTCGTAATCCATTTGCGCCACTCTCGGGCACTCCAACGCAACCCACCACTGTGTTGAAATTGCCGGCACTTGGTCGCTAATAATCCTTCACATATGGACCTACTCACACTTTTGGAAGAAAGCGGTGCGCTCGAGAAGGCTCATCAAGGTACGCTCCGTGCTGAGCTGGCAAAGCCCGGCGCAAAAGAAGAAGAACTCTTAACCAAGGCTGGTGTCTCGCTCGAGCAAATCCTCAAAGTAAAGGGGGAATATTTTGGTATCCCCACAAGGCTCATGGGAGACAAGCCTGTCCCATTTGATACGCTGCGCTACATTCCCGAGGAGTCGGCGCGCCACTATCGCCTTGTTCCCATTGGTGTAGTAGATGATGTTCTTGAAATTGGTGTGACCGACCCAGACAATCTCGAGGCACGAGATGCGCTCACTTTTATCTCTGCAAAAATAGGCATGCCATATAAAGTATTTTTAATAACAGAGACCGATTTTGAAAAATTGCTCGGCCAGTACCGCGGCCTCTCTGGCGAAGTTGGGAAGGCTCTTACCGAACTAGAGACAGAAATTACAACAGAGATAAACAAAGACACCGACCAGAAAGGAGAGAAACGAAATATTTCTGTCGAAGAAGACCAAGTAACCGAGACCGAGGCGTCGGCTATCAACGAAGACGCACCTGTGACCAAAATCGTAGCGACTATTCTGCGCCACGCCTCCGAGCAAAGAGCGTCAGACATCCATATTGAGCCTCTGGTCGACCAAACTCGTGTACGGTTTCGTATCGACGGTGTGTTGATCACCAACATCACACTTCCTTCCAATATCCACAATTCGGTGGTTGCGCGCGTCAAAGTGCTCTCTAATATGCGTCTCGACGAAAAACGCAAACCTCAAGATGGTCGCTTTTCGGCGCGTGTCGGCGGCAACAAAGTCGATTTCCGTGTCTCAACATTCCCGACCTACTACGGCGAAAAGGTGGTTATGCGTATTTTGGGTTCTGCTGCAAAAGATCTTCGCCTGGATAGTCTTGGATTTTCCCCACGCGATTTGGCGCTCATCCGTGCAGCTATTAAAAAACCTTACGGCCTCGTGTTGGTGTCGGGTCCGACCGGTTCTGGTAAGTCGACATCGCTGTATGCGATTTTAAACGAGATAGATCGCGATCGACAAAACGTGCTCTCGCTTGAAGACCCAGTTGAGTACACCATCCCGGGCGTTTCGCAAAGCCAGGTGCGGCCCGAAATTGGTTATACATTTGCAACAGGGCTCCGTACAACACTCCGCCAAGACCCAAACATAATTATGGTGGGTGAGATTCGCGATGCTGAGACCGCCAACTTGGCCGTGCAAGCGGCACTGACCGGCCACCTCGTGCTCTCAACTATCCACACCAACAACGCGATAGGTATTGTGCCGCGCTTACTCGACATGGGTGTGGAGCCCTATCTTATCCCGCCGGTACTTATCTTGGGTATGGCGCAACGTTTGGTCAAAACACTATGCCCTGGTGGCGGCAAGAAGGTGGCTGTGGAAGCCAGTGTCACTAAAATGCTTGAAGATGAATTTAAAGATTTGCCAGAAGAATACGCAAGTTCGGTACCATCGCTCAAAGAGGTGTACCGACTCAATCCCACAGCCGAGTGTCCGACAGGCACCAAGGGTCGCATCGCGGTGTTTGAAACATTTGATATGAATCCAGAACTCGAGAAAGCTATTCTGGCTGGTAAATCTGAAGACGAGATGTTTGCACTTGTACGCAAGCATGGCATGCTCACCATGAAAGAGGATGCTATTATAAAATCAGCAAAAGGTATTGTCCCGTTTGAAGAAGTGAATACGTTGGGTGGGCAATTCGATTTGTTTGAGGATGATGCCGCGCCTGCTACTAAAGCGCCTGTGCAAAAACTAGGAGAAGAGGTCGAGGAAGCCGTGATGAAAGACAAACCAGAAAAAGAGATAGATTTATAAGTATGGATTACACAAAAAAATTATCAGAATTACTTGAGATGGTGGTAGGCCAAGGGGGGAGCGATCTCCACCTAACTGCGGGTGTGTCTCCTGTGTTGCGTGTGGCAGGAGCGCTTACCCCCATACTCACCGAGCCTGTCCTTACGAGCGAGGATATCCTGGGTTTGCTTACCGTGATGCTCACTCCCGAGCACAAAAAACGATTTTTAGAATCTCAGGAGATCGATTTCTCATACGCCTATGGCAACAAGGGGCGATTTCGTGGAAACGGGTTCTTTGAGCGAGGCAATGTGGGGGTCGCTCTGCGACTTATCCCCAAAGTCATCCGCACTGTCTCTGAACTCAATTTGCCACCCGGGATTGAGGAGTTTGCCAGTCGCAAGCAGGGATTCTTTTTGGTGGTGGGTCCTGTGGGGCAAGGTAAGACAACGACTCTTGCAGCCTTAATTGAGAAGATAAACAACGAGCGCGCCGAACATATCGTCACTATCGAGGATCCGATAGAATATTTATTTGAAAATAAGAAGTCCATCATCGAGCAGCGCGAGGTGTACATCGACACCAAAGATTTCGAGTCTGCCCTTGCTTCGGTGTTTCGACAAGACGCCAATGTTGTCATGATAGGCGAGATGCGGACACCTGTTACTATGGCCACAGCTGTAACTGCAGCCGAGACTGGTCACCTTGTTCTCTCGACTTTGCACACCAACAACGCAGCTCAGACTATCGACCGCATCATCGACACCTTTCCTGCGGCGCAACAAGACCAGATCCGCGTGCAGCTCGCTGGTTCGCTTATAGGCATCTTCTCGCAACGCCTCATCACGCGCACTTCAGGCGGGCTTGTACCTGCGTATGAATTGCTTATCAACAATAATGCGGTGGCCAATCTCATCCGCGAAAAGCGTACGCATGAGATACAAACAGTGATTGAAACTGGGCTCGAGGACGGTATGATTGATATGAATCGCTCGTTGGCCGACTTGGTACGCGCAGGCGAAATAAGCGTCGAAAGTGCATATACGCGTTCATGGAATCCGAAAAACCTCGAACGCTTGCTCTAATTATATATTTGTCATGGATTTTAAATACGAAGCACTCGACCAGGGAGGCAAAGCGCAAGCGGGAGATATTTCCGCTATCTCGCAAGAGGCGGCTATCCAGGCGCTACAGCGCAAAGGCCTGACTATTACGTTGATAAAAAACACCTCTGCTGGGTTTGATGTACACAACGTGTTGCCGTTTTTGGGTGGGGTATCAAACCGCGATATCGTGTTGCTCTCACGCCAAATCGCGACGCTCTTTGAGGCGCAAGTCTCGGCACTCCGCGTATTTCGTCTACTTTCTGAGCAAGCAGAAAAGCCTGCACTCCGAAACATATTGACCGAAATAAGCGACGATCTCCAGGCGGGCAACAGCATCTCGAAGTCACTCGCCAAGCATCCAAAAGCGTTTTCAGACTTTTATATCAACATGGTGCGCGCAGGTGAGGAGTCGGGCAAACTCGACCAAACCTTTTTATATTTGGCGGACTACATCGACCGCCAGTTTGAGCTGACCTCCAAAGCGCGAAATGCGCTCATATATCCAGCGTTTATCATGGTGACCTTTATCGCGGTGATGACATTGATGCTCACTGTCGTCATCCCGAAGATAGGCTCGATCTTGAGTAGTGATGGGCAGACATTGCCATTTGTGACCCAAGTGGTACTTAACCTCAGCACATTCTTGACCGACTATGGCGTTTTTATCGTCATTGCGCTCATTGTGGGTGGGTACTTTTTGTATCGTTATGCCCAGACGGAGGCGGGCAAAGTTAATCTCAGCCATATAAAACTCTCGCTGCCATATGTGGGTGATTTGTACCAAAAACTCTACCTTTCGCGTTTTGCCGACAATATGCACGTGATGCTCTCTTCGGGAATATCGGCCGTACGCTCGCTTGAAATAACTTCAAGTGTGATAGAAAACGAAGTGTATGAGCGCATCATGCTCGAAGCCCTCGAAGGGGTCAAGGCCGGAAGTCCGATATCACAAACACTCTCGCACTATCCAAACGAAATCCCGGTCATCATGTTGCAGATGCTCCAAATTGGTGAAGAAACTGGCGAGCTTGGCAACATCCTCGAGCGTATGGCCAAGTTTTATAACCGCGAGGTAAATGCGGCGGTCGATACCCTTGTGTCGCTTATCGAGCCCGCGCTCATCGTCTCGTTGGCGCTCGGAGTAGGCTTCCTGCTTGCAGCCGTATTGCTGCCTATATACAGTTCGACCGCGTCTATATAAAGCCTGTCTAGGGGTTATCCCCAGTCTAGGGAATCAGGAGGAGGCGCGCTGGAGGTATACTTAAGGCTAACTGTGGACCGTATTAATCCCGCAGGTATTAATTAATAATTATCTATGCGTAATAATTTAAAACGCGGCTTCACCCTCATCGAGCTCCTCGTCGTCATCGCCATCATCGGCATCTTGGCGTCGATTGTGTTGATATCTCTTAATAGTGCTCGCACAAAAGGATCAG
>CAZDPP010000042.1:0-4885 GCA_964507495.1 uncultured Candidatus Saccharibacteria bacterium | reverse complement strand
TTCAAAAAACACGATGGGTGGGCTACACATTTTAAGTGGTTACACCCGCTTCGGTATCAAAGTTATTATTCCTCTTAGCGCTACTCATTTTCTCGCAGTATATTCCAAATGTAATGATGCAACATATTACCCATGTTCGAACTTCCGTGGAGAACCTAGGTTTACTACTGCCATACAAACATTTCTCGCGACTGATCCTTCGGTAGCGACCCCGGTAAGTGTGGCCAACCAAATACAAAAAATTAAAGAAGAGCAGTACGCGTATGAAGGCGAGTAGGGTTGCGTAATTTTCTTGTAGTACACTAAACGCATGGCGGCGGTTGAGGAGATTCTCTCCCAACATAGCGTGTCTATTATCGACCTAGTGCATGCGCTCGTAGTGCAAGCACACTCCCTTCGAGCTTCCGACATCCACATCGATCCAACAGCAGATGCGGTGCGCGTGCGTTTGCGCGTTGACGGAGTGCTCCAAGAAAAGTTTATACTCCCCAAGATAATTCACTCCGAGGTTATCTCACGCATCAAGGTTCTCGCTTGGTTGCGCACCGACGAACATCAGGCTGCCCAAGACGGGCGGTTTCGTATCGTGTCTGAGGGCGCGATACCCATTGATGTGCGCGTGTCCATCACTCCAACCTACTATGGCGAAAATGCGGTATTGCGGTTGTTGAGCGATACACCCGAACATTACACACTCTCAAGTTTAGGATTTAGCACAACTGACGAAGCAAAAATTTTGAAATCTTTACGTCGTCCGCACGGTATGATTTTGGCAACTGGCCCCACAGGTTCGGGCAAAACAACAACGCTCTATACACTTCTTAAAATCCTCAACATACAAGAAGTATCAATAGTTACCATCGAAGATCCGATAGAATATGCGGTGAGCAACATAACGCAAATTCAAATCCAACCTAAGACAGGTCTCACATTTGCCGCTGGGCTGCGCTCTATTTTGCGGCAAGATCCAAACATTATTATGGTGGGCGAGATCCGAGACTCCGAGACTGCTGGCATTGCAATCAACACAGCGCTCACAAGCCATATACTACTCTCCACCCTACACACCAGTGATGCAGCAACAACACTCCCGCGTTTGTTTGATATGGGAGTCGATCCATATTTAGTCGCCTCGACTGTGAGTGTGGCTATTGGACAACGGCTCGTCCGCAAAATTTGCCCTGGTTGTCGTGAGCCGCACGAAGTGTCGGTTCCCGAGCGGGAGTCACTTCAGGAAATAGTGGATATGAGTGAAAAAACTTTTTTCCAAGGCGCAGGATGCTCTGCGTGTGATGGCACCGGGTACGCAGGGCGTGTTGGTATCAACGAAGTGTTGGTAGTTGATAGGGAGGTGCGTGATGCCATTCTTACAAAGTCCTCAGCCGCACACATACAAGAAATTGCAATTAAAAACGGTATGACAACCATGTTTGAAGATGGGCTACGCAAAGCCAAACAAGGTCTCACTAGTGTTGCAGAGCTGTTGCGCGTCATGCAAACATGAATTTACCACAACTCTTTCCTGTACGATTTTCAATAAAGGAGCAAACACTGTTTGCCAAACGCCTTTCGTTTTTGGTTACAGCTGGGATGCCTATACTCGATGCGCTCTCACTCATTCGCATGCAAACAAAATCAAAAATAAAAGTACAAATATTTGACAGTGTTATTGCTGATATCTCAAATGGGCAATTTCTCTCACGTAGTTTAGAGAAGACGCCTCACCTTTTTAGTCGAGTTGCGGTACAGCTCATCCGAGTGGGCGAAACAAGCGGTACACTGAGTCAAAGTCTTTCCTATTTAGCGACAGAGTTACAAAAAAAGCACATACTCACTCGTAAAATTATGAGCGCGCTTTTGTATCCTGTGTTTATCACGATAGGTACCCTTGGTCTCACTGTTGTGCTCATTATGTATATTTTCCCAAAGATTTTGCCAATATTTTTGAGTCTCAATATTGTCCTTCCACCCTCGACTCGCATACTTATTGCGGTGAGTTGGTATCTTTCGCATTTTGGTTTCTACATACTCCTCCTCTTATTTCTTTTTACGGGGGCGTTTATATATCTACGCAAAAAATATACCAAAGTTGAACGGTGGGAAGATATAATATTTTTCAATGTACCACTCGCAGGAGAACTTATCCGAGCATACAATGTAGCAAATTTTTCCCGCACACTATCAGTGTTGCTGGGGAGCGGTATGCGACTCTCTGACTCTCTTTGCACACTCGCAAGCGTTACGCATAACACGCTCTATTCGGGTGCATGCAGCGAAATTTCAGAGTCACTCTTGCGAGGTGAGCCGCTCGCGCGCGGGCTTGAGCGGTATCCAAAACTTTTCCCTGACACACTTAAACACTTGGTGGCAGTGGGGGAATCTACGGGTACCTTAGTCACAAGTTTGGTCTATGTTGCAGAACTATACGAAAGCGAAGTGGATGAACAAACAAAAAATCTCTCCAGTTCGGTCGAACCTGTGCTTATGGTCGTTATGGGGATGTTGGTTGGATTTGTCGCTATATCCGTTATTACTCCTATGTATGAGATTACCGCGCACCTTTCTCCACAATAGAGCTCTGTGTGTTGGTGGGGCAGGCTTTACGCTCATCGAGTTGATTACTGTGCTCGCTATCACGATCACTATCCTTAGTATTGGTTTGTTTATAAGTCTCGATGCATATCGGCAGTATGTATTCCAAGCCGAGCGCACGACGCTCGTAAGTGTGTTGCAAAAAGCGCGCAGCCGAGCTCTTGCCAACATGTATCAGTCGCCGCACGGGGTGTGTTATCGAGAGCCGAATTATATTATGTTTCGCGGTACCAACTGTGTTCTTGGTATTGCAGGCAATGAAGAAATCCCAAGCAATACCTCTCTTGCGCAGTCTTCAATTTTTTTGAACTCCTTTCCTACAATTATTTTTGCGCAGTTGAGCGCCACTACAACCCCCGCAACTGTGTTACTTACCGATGGAGTTCGTCAAGCGGTAATACGTATAAATTATGAAGGCGCTATTAGTTGGTAGATACGGTCGAGGGAGTAGTCTGCTCGAAGTTCTTATTGCTTTTACGATTTTTACAGTAAGTATGACTGCGGTTGTGGTTAGTGTTGCAGGGAGTCAATCCTTTGCAGTTGACGGACATCTCGCTGTGGAGGCGCTCGGCCGAGCACAACATAATATCGAAGAGGTGCGCGCTCGGGCGCAGCAAAATTTTCTATCCATACAAGCCACAACCACAACCGAGGCGCTTGCCGGTACGGTTTATGCAAACATGCTCTCGGTACGCGATCTTACTCGTTGTAAAAAGCAAGCAACAAGTACGGTGAGTTGGATGCGTGATGCTCGTACACAGACGGTCGAGCTCTCGACATTTTTGAGTGACACACAAAGTGCTACAAAACTCGGAGGTGATTGTGTGGCGGATATTCCTGTAGGCAATTGGTCGGCTCCGCAGGTTTTAGCTTCCACCACCATGTCTGGTAATCCAACGGCTATAGACTTACTCAACGATAGGATGTTTGTGGGAGGCACGTTGGCGCCATACTTTTTTATCGCCACGACCTCACATGCAAGCGCATCTTTTGTCTCTTTCGCAAACATGTTTGCGACCCCATCTCCCGTAACCGCCCTCGATGCAGTGTTGTGGCGAAGTAGTGGAGTGATTAAAAATTATGTGTATGCATTACTCAATGCTTCAAGTAGCCAGCTCGCTGTTGTCGACGTCACCGACATATATAATCCAATTCTTGTGGCCACACGCACGCTCAAAAACGTCGACCCTTCTGGCTCGCAGCCCGCTGGTTACAAACTCATCTATTACGGCGATAGATTGTACGTACTTACTAAAGAGACAAAAGGCCCCGAACTGCATACATTTGACGTGACATACCCAACAAACCCCACTGAGTTGGGTAGTGGAATTGAGATAGGTATAACAGCAAACGATTTTGCAGTACAAGACCAATGGGTAGGCACAGATACAAAGCGGTTTTTATATATGGCCACAAGCCAGGCTGGAGCTGAAGTAAAGGTCTACGATGTCACCGACCCAAGTGGCATGGGTGTTGCACATGAGGTTGTGTCTGCGCGGCAAGATTTGCCGGGTGCGCAAAATGGCATGAGTGTGTATGCGATAGGGAATAAACTGTATGTTGGTCGTGCTTCGACTCCCACGGGCCCGGATCTATATGTCTTTGATTCTACTGACCCTACTCAGGGGTTGCCTATGCTCACATCGCAAGATGTGGGTACTGGAGTAGAAGGAATTATTGTTGTGGGAAATATTGCATTGTTATCTACACCAAAATCAAAAAAAGAATTGCAAGTGTGGGATATTGTGCAAACTCCTCCCGCGCTCGTCTCAACCCTTGCAATACCCGGCTTAGTTGTAGGAGGGTTTGATTATGATGTCGACACTTTGTATGCAACCAGCCAAGGGAATGACGCACTGTTGCTAGTTGTAAGTGATATATGAAAAACCGAGGATTTACACTACTTGAAACCATTCTCTATATAGGCCTTTTCTCGTTATTACTCACCTCGGCGCTCACGGTGATGTGGCAGCTGGTGCGCAGTATGGACGACACCACAAAGCACAGTACCATCATCGAAGAGGGGAATTTTGTCCTGCGTAAAATAAACCGGGCGCTCACAAACACCACGCTCGTTGCGCAACCCTCACTTGCCACACCAACCACAACTACTCTTGTGCTTACTCAAACAGGGAGCTCAAAACCCATAACCATCCGTTTTAATGCAGCTAGCAGTAGTGTGGAGATGCAAGAAAACGATAGGGTGTTTGAGCCGCTCACAACAAGTAATGTCTCAGTAGGTGAACTCATGTTTACATACGAGCCTGCCATGGGTGCGGCGCCTCCGGGCATT
>CAZDPP010000041.1:0-5095 GCA_964507495.1 uncultured Candidatus Saccharibacteria bacterium | reverse complement strand
TTTAATCCCCGCTTCGAGCATGTTGAGGATCCTGGCGGGCTCGGCCCGTTCGGCCTCGAGCTGTTCGACATCCTTCCGGAGAGTTGTCAGTGTCTCCTCGAGTTCTGGGTCAACGTTGACCTTCACGGCCAGTCGTTGCTCACGCGCCGCTCGCGCCGCCCTGATGGTGTCGATATTGGTCCTGCCGACCACCCTCTGGGAGGAGGCGGTCGGTGTTGAGGCAACTGTCTCCTGCTGCTCGTGTTTTCCGTTCTTAATCGCTGCATTGAGTGCAACGGCAAGAGCGGTCTCTCCATTCGTCGTATCCATGGGTTTGCTCCTGGGTGTGTTGATAGTCCAACCTTACATAGTCTTGTTCCTCACCTCCTTTCAAGGTTCAGGTAGTCTGAGACAATAATACATATAATCTATATAAAGTCAAGCCATATGGAGATATATAAAATCCCGCATTATCGCGGGTGAGAGGTTTTGTGGTTGGCTATGTCGGAAGTCCTATAAGAAAGAAGGCAGGTACCTTGCCTTGACCAAACACCAATTCCGCGCGTATTTCGTTGGAGGGTTTAGATCTGACAGCTTGTCCATCGGCGACCATAAGTTCGTGGCTCACTTGTTCCACAAAGTTGTAGAGGATAGTGCCTCTTTTTATGTATTGGTCCGTAAGGTCGGTCTGTGGTGTACTAACCTCAGAGAGACTTACTATTATTCCTTCGTAACCGATAACCAATTTCCAACACTTATTCTCAAATACACGTCGCCATGTAGAGGTGACAAACTTACCTGTATCATCTCGTACACCGGCCGAGATTAATTGCCAATCGGATGAATTGAACCGAGACAAGGCTTTTTGGAGTGCTCGCGGCCCTCTATCTTTGAAGGGCCGCATATTTTTCAGGCTTCTCAACTTCTGTAGTTTGAAGCGAACTCTTTCAAACAAAGATGAGGGACCCACGTCAATGTGGAAATCCCGCAGTTCATAGGTGGGCATAGCGGCCTCGGAAACAACATCTTAATATAATTTATAATACACTTTAATCTTTGTCAATAATATGTGTGCATAGTAATGCGGTTTGGGTAGATAGAATCACCTTTGCTTGGTTGGGTTTTTGTTCGTACAATGGCCATATATGCGACAATCCAAACTATTTACAAAAACACGCAAGGAGGCTCCAAAGGACGAGGTGTCAAAAAACGCCCAACTTCTTATACGTGCGGGCTACGTGCACAAAGAGATGGCAGGGGTGTACGCCTATTTGCCGCTGGGGCTGCGTGTTGTTGAGCGCATCAAGCAAATTGTCCGCGAGGAGATGAACAAAATTGGCGGGCAAGAAATAATCATGACCGCTCTGCAGCGCAAAGAGCTCTGGGAAAAAACAAAACGCTGGAGCGACGAGGTGGTGGATGTATGGTTTAAGTCGGAGCTTAAGGCTGGAGGCGAAGTTGGGTTTGGGTGGTCGCACGAGGAGCCGATTGCCGAGATGATGAAAAACTATGTCGCAAGTTTCCGCGACTTGCCAATTGTCGTGTATCAATTCCAAACAAAGTTGCGCAACGAGTTGCGTGCCAAAAGCGGTATCATGCGCGGCAAAGAATTTGTGATGAAGGATGCGTATTCATTTTCGCTCGGCGAGGAAGACCATACAAAGTTTTACAATCAATCAATCGATGCATATAAGCGCGTGTTTGAGAGGGTTGGCATTGGCGAGGATACATTTGTGACGTTTGCTTCAGGTGGCGCGTTTACCCAGTTTAGTCACGAGTTCCAGACAATAGTTGAGACTGGTGAGGACGTGACCTACATCAATCGCGCAAAAAATATTGCTATCAACGAAGAAGTATTACATGACGAGACGCTCAAAACTCTTGGCGTTACGCGTGATGAATTAGAGGAGGTTAAAACTGCCGAAGTGGGAAACATCTTTAATTTCGGTGTGCAAAAGTCTGAGGACTTGGGGCTTACATATAAAAATGAAAAAGGAGAAGATATCCCCGTGTGGATGGGTTCGTATGGTATCGGTATTACACGCCTTATGGGGCTTTTGGTTGAGAAATTTGCAGACGATAAGGGGATTATTTGGCCCGAGTCGGTGGCGCCATTTCGCGTGCACTTGGTTGAGATTACAAATGATAATACTGAAGTAAAGACCGAAGCAGCAGAGCTGTATCGTGAGCTGACTGAGGCAGGAATAGCAGTGTTATGGGACGACCGCGATGTGCGCGCAGGGGAGAAATTTATTGACTCCGACCTCATCGGTATCCCGCTTCGCGTTGTGGTGTCTGAGAAAACGCTTGCAGCCGGCAAGTTTGAGTGTGTGCATCGCGCGAGTGGCCGTGTTGAGCACAAAAGTATATCTGAACTTATCGGACACCTTACTGCATGAGCAAGATCCTCAATCGTCTACTGCCTCTTATATCAAATGATGTTGGAATTGACCTAGGTACAGCCAACACGCTGGTGTATTTGCGTGGCAAAGGTATTGTCGTGACCGAGCCATCGGTTGTTGCGGTCAATCAAAAAACAGGCCAAGTGGTTGCGGTGGGGCGTGCTGCCAAAGACATGCTTGGTCGCACGCCTGGACACTTAGTCGCGGTGCGTCCCTTGGTTGACGGAGTAGTGTCAGACTTTGAAGCAACCGAGGAGATGCTCGCGCACTTGATGAACCTGGCTCAAGGTGTGTCGCGCCGAATACTAGGCCCGCGCGCGGTCATAGGGGTTCCTTCTGGTATTACCAATGTCGAGATGCGTGCTGTGAAGGATGCGGCCCAAAACGCTGGTGCGCGCGAGGTGCATATCGTGGAAGAGCCCGTAGCGGCTGCTTTAGGTGTGCGTTTGCCTATACGCGAGGCGGTGGGGAGTATGCTTGTGGATATTGGGGGTGGTACCACCGACATCGCGGTGCTTTCTTTGGGTGGTATTGTCCGTTCCAAAAACTTACGCATCGCAGGAGACAAACTTACAACAGACATCATTGCGTATGTGCGTTCAGAGTTTAAAATTTTGATAGGAGAAAAAACGGCCGAGGATGTAAAGATGGCTATCGGCTCAGTGATGGAAGGAGGGGACAGGCTCGAGGCTGTTGTGCGTGGGCGCGATCTTATTACCGGTTTGCCACGCGAGATTATATTGACCGATCAAGATGTGCGCGAAGCTATTTCGCAGTCGATCGATACTCTTGTCGAGAATGTGCGCGAAGTGCTCGAGACCACGCCGCCTGAGATTCTCTCCGACATCATGCGCTCGGGTATTGTGTTGGTGGGTGGAGGCGCTCTTTTGAAAGGGCTTGATCAACTATTGATGCAATGGCTAAAGGTTCCCGTTGTGGTTGCAGATGATCCATTGACTGCTGTTGCGCGCGGCACGGGGGTAATTTTGGAGAATCTTGGCTTACATCAGGATATACTACTTGATTATGGGGACGACCTTTCGTAATCGCAGTCGGCAGCCGCGTACACTGCTTGCGGTTGCATCAATTGCTTTGGTGTTTGTGCTTGGTGTGGGAGCGCTTTTGTGGCGTGGCGCAGTTGCGAGTGTGCTTTGGCGGATGGTTACTCCCTTGGCACATATCCGCGATAGGGTGAATTATTCAGAAAATGAGCGACTACGCACAGCGCTTGCTTCAACGAGCGCGCTCGTGGCCGACCGCGAAGCACTCTACCAAGAAAATATTGATCTTAAATCGCGCCTCAATCGTCCTGCGCCCCTTGAGCGCGTACTTGCGGGGGTGTTGATGCGTCCGCCGCAGGTGCCGTATGACACATTGCTCTTGGATGTGGGGAGTGCACACGGCATAAGCCAAGGCGATGTAGTGTCGGCGGGAGGCACGACAGCTATAGGTACTATCATTGAAGTGCACACAACGACTTCGCGTGCGCAATTGCTTTCAGCGCCAGGGCTTACGTATGATGCACTTCTTATGGTGCGCGGTGCTGCAAGTAGTAGTGCTGCTGAAGTGCCGCTCCAGCTTGTAGGCCAAGGTGCTGGTTCTCTCACAGCACAAGTGCCTGCGGGTACACGCGTGTTGGTGGGGCAGAATGTAACCCTCCCTGGTGTGTTTGGTGGTTATGTAGGTGTCGTGTCGAGTGTAGCGAGTCATGAAGGAGAATCGGTTAAAACGCTTTACTTACATCTGCCGGTTGATCTATTTAGTTTGAAATATGTTGAGATCTGGAAACATGCGCAATAGAGTACTATTTGCATGCGCAGTGCTTTTTTTGTGTGCCGGCTTTTTTCTGGGTTGGTGGATATTCTCACTTGTAGGGTTGCTGTTGGCGGCCTACGCTGGGCGCCTGCTTTTTTGTGTCTGCGCGGGGATAGTGCTTGATCTCATATATGGGGTCCCCGTCGGATGGTTGCATATGATGTATGCACCCTTCACGGTGTTTGCCTGCGCGCTTGTGTTTTTGCATGCTAGTGTGCCTCACTATATACGCAAGCGTCCCTCGAAGCGTCTTTTATAGTATAGTGGGAACCTATGTGGCCGTTTGTCCGTACACGAAAAAGTCGCATACAAACAGAAATTCAGCCCGAAGAAATTTTGATTGATTCGTCAAATGTTCCGGCGTTCGATCAAGATCAATTTGAGGGTCGCATCGAGCAGCCTCTCAGTTCTCGATCATTTGTTGCTGCGAGCCTCTGTCTTTGTGTGGTATTTGCGGCGCTCTTAGCGCGAGCAGGGACTCTGCAGATTGTGCAGGGCGCATCCTATGCTGAGCAAGCAAAAAACAATCAACTCGAACAGCAGATTATTTTTGCCGACCGCGGCATGCTCGTCGATCGCAACAATATCCCGCTTGCATACAATGAGCGTGTATCAACCACTTCGGCTTTTGCAGAGCGTGTCTATGCAAACATGCGTGGACTAGCACATGTTGTGGGCTATGTAAAAGCTCCCGCCAAAGACTCCTCGGGTGTGTATTTTAGGTCTGAGTTTACAGGTATTGATGGCGCAGAGCGGGCATACAACATCGATTTGGGTGGACAAAACGGCATCCAATTAACCGAGACGAGTGCGCGCGGCAAGGTGGTGTCTGAGAGTGTGGTACAGCCGCCTGTCGCTGGCAAAAAGATCACGCTCTCGATTGATGCAAACGTAACACA
>CAZDPP010000040.1:0-5711 GCA_964507495.1 uncultured Candidatus Saccharibacteria bacterium | reverse complement strand
GAACCGGAGCATCTTGCGGTCCAGTCACACGCCAACCGACAAGGTCGTGGAGCTACGCTGGACGCCAAGCAAGCGGCACTTGTGCGCGAACTGCTGCACAGTGATGCGGCCCGAGCCTACGACAACTACACACATCTGCTCAATGACGATGGGAGTGGCAATCCGGCTGACCCCGAGCGCGATATGTTGGCCCGCGAACTGGCCCGTATGGGGCTTTCGCTCAACTTCTATACGCAGTGGTACTGGAAGACGAACCTCCACAATCTGTTCAACTTCCTGCGCCTACGCGCCGACAGTCATGCGCAGTTCGAAATCCGCGTGTACGCCGAAGAGATGCTCAAGATCGTGGAGGCATGGGTGCCCCAAAGCTTCGCGGCGTTCAAGGACTATGTGCACGACGCCTTCACGCTTTCCGGCCCGATGGTTAAGATCCTTCGGCACATGTTGGCGGGCGAGAAAATCGACCAAAAGTCGAGCGGGCTCTCCAAGCGGGAGTGGGACGAGATGATGGCACAGTTGCGTCCCACCCCCACCGACGACCAACAACCCCTGTTATAATTTCGATCGATCACAAAAAAAAGCCCGCACCTCAAAAAGGTCGCGGGCAATTTTTTTGTAAAAAATTAATTAAGATTTATTTCACATCCACCCCCATCGACCGAGCTGAGCCAGCGATGATTTTCATCGCAGTTTCGATATCGTTAGCATTGAGGTCAACCATTTTCTCTTCGGCTATTTCGCGCAACTGCGCCTTGGTGAGAGTGCCGATTTTTGCTGTATTTGGTTTACCTGAACCTTTTTCTTTGCCTATCTTTTTCATAATAAGACCCGACGCTGGAGAGGTTTTGAGGATAAAGTCGTACGAGCGGTCGTCGTAGATAGTGATTTCAACTGGCACCAAGTTACCAATACGGTCTTGGGTTGCATCGTTAAACTTCTTTACAAACTCACCAATGTTGATGCCGGCAGGGCCCAAGGTGGTGCCCAAAGGAGGCGCAGGGGTAGCTTTCCCCGCTGGAGCTATAACTTTGATCTTTTTAGTGATTTTCTTTGCCATAATCTAGCGAGTGAGAGAATAAAAACTTATTTTTAATTCCGAGCGAGCGACGGTTATATGAGAGTGAAGCTGCTCATATAGTGCCCCAGGATAGTACCTTATATACGCTTTAATTGCAAAAAGTCTAATTCGACGGGGGTCTCTCGGCCAAACATCGACACCAACACCTTGACCTTGCCGCGTGCCTCATCCACCTCACCCACTTTGCCGTCGAGGTCTTTAAATGGACCGTCGACAATAACAACCGCGTCGCCCACCGCCACATCGATTGCGTGTTTGATCGATCCTTCTTTCTCTTGCATACGGCCCAAAAGCTCGTCTACTTCGTGCTGCTTGAGCGGTACTGGGTTGACCCCTGAGCCCACAAAGCCAGTCACACGCGGTGTGTTGCGCACCACAAACCACGACTGGTCATCGACTATCATCTCAACCAAGACATAACCTGGGTACACCTTCTCCTCTTCCTCGACACGGCGACCGCCTTTAATTTTGACGGTGCGCTCCGTGGGCACTACCACACTAAAGATCTTGTCCATAAGGCCAAGGCTCTCAATGCGCTGCTTGAGGTTACGTGCAACGGCGTTTTCATATCCCGCATACGTATGTATCGCATACCACGCTCGGCCAACAGTTGTGTCTTGTTTTCCCATGTTGAGTGTCTAATTTAAAAAATTAAATAACTTTTTTGATGATGAGCGAAAAGGCGTAATCCCACAATCCGAGGTACAAGGCGGTGATGAGTGAGACTAAAATAACAACAATGGTGTACACGAGTGCTTGGCGCTGCGTGGGCCACGACACATGTTTCATCTCTCCACGAACCTCTTTAAAGTAGTTAAACATAGATTTTTTGGCATTTTTAAAAGCCCTCTCGGGCCCTTGATGCCTACATACATTACTCTCGTTGGGCATTTTTGTCAACAACACAAAACCGCCCCAAGAGGGCGGTTTTGGTAGCCTATGACTAGGTTTATTAGCGAATCTCGTAGGTGATGGAGACGTCGTTGGTTATTTTATTTTGCCCAACCGAGATTTGTGGCGCTACCGACTTGGCGTCATATGCACTTACTCCACCCATACCGTAGGCCATAGGCGTAGGGTATGGATTACTACCGCTTTCGTTAAATGACACTACGCGAACAAGCGAAACTCCGAGTTGTTTTGCAAGAACTTCTGCCTTTTCTTTTGCGTCAGCGATAGCCTTATCGCGTGCTTGGTTTTGTACACCAGTTGGGTCGTCGAAGGTAAAATTGAGCCCACTTACATCTGTGGCACCCTTGCCACCCACGCCAGCCAATATGTCCCCTGCTTTTTTAGTATCACGTATTTTGATGGTTGTTGATTGTCGTACTTCGTAGCCACGCAACACTTGTCGGCCTGGAGGACAGTACACAGCAGAGCTTCCGGGTGCCACGGCGGGACACGCCACCTGTTGATAGTCGTACTGCGGCCGTATAGAGTAGTCGGTTGTTTTTATATCTTTCTCGTCAACACCTGCGTTCTTGAGGTAGTCGGTGAGCGTGTTTGCTTTAGTGGTTGCGTCTGTTTGTGCCTCAGCCACACTCGCTTTGTTTGAGACGACCGAGAAACTAAATGTCGCGATATCAGGAATTGCCATCGCCTCGCCATGACCACTTACGTTGATGGTATTAGTTGCCGCTTTGCCAGAGCCGATATACTTGAGCCCTTGAAACACTGTCACTGTTTGAAAAACCAAAAATACACCTAAGGCTATAACTGCAAAACGAAGTGCCGTGCGCAACTTCTCACCTGTGGGACCCTCAAATGGCATTCCTTCCATATAATAGTTTTATTTAACTGCATTAATAACGTTCATAATTTGTGCATAGGACAACGCGCCCGAGACTGGCACCGCCTTTTGTGTTTTGGTATTCAAAACAACTGTAAAAGGTGTACCCGCACCCCCGTTGCTTTGTGCTTCAGTGGCGTCGAGGTCGATGACGTTTTGGTATTTACTTTCTTTCACGCATGCAGCAAAACGCGTCGGATCGACGCCTAACTGAGTTGCCAACTGGACATAGTATATAGGCGAGAGTTTTGTCTGGTTTGTATATATAGCATCAGTAAATCTCCAAAAACCATCATTCCCCAATTGTTCGGCCACACACTCAGAGGCGTTTGCCGTAGGCGAAGCTTGTGGGTGAATACTGGTCAGTGGGAAGTGCCGATACGCCCACGCGATTTGACCATCCGACTCATCTACAATTTTCTTCAGTGTTGGATAAATCACCGAGCAGTATGGACATTGATAGTCAGAGTACTCGACAAGCACAATGGGAGCGGTTATAGACCCTCGTATATGATCGCTTTCATTGGGTGGGCGAATATTTGACGCACGCGGAGTAGGTTTTGCCTCAACTGCGGTTGGGCCAGCCTCGGCGCGATTATTTGACAGCATGATAGCTCCCGCAATAATAACACCAGCTATGATAATTGAGATAGACGGTGAAAGTTCAAACTTTTTTGCTTCTGGCGCAGGTTCAGGCATGACCATACTATACCACTTCCTTAGAGTTATTTTTTTGTAATAAATCTCTAATTTCTTCGAGCAGGCGCTCTTGCGCGGGCTTTTGGGCTTCGGGCACTGCGTCCTCGCCCTGATTAAAGAGCCGAGTGCGAGCCCTTGAAACCAGCTTAAACACCACGAAAATTGAGAATGAAATGATTAAGAAATTAATCACTGTTTGAATAAAAGAACCGTAATGAAGCAAGAGTGGTTGCCCTCCATCAATTACAGGACGTAATGTAAGCGAGAGATTTTTTACATCAGTACTGCCATTGCCAGTTAAGAGTCCAAGCAGAGGTGTCACGATGTCAGCCACGAGCGAATTTACAATTACACCAAAAGCATTACCAACGACGACAGCAACAGCAAGATTAAATGCATCGCCCTTAATAGCAAAATTTCGAAACTCTGCAAAAAATCCTTGCGCCTTTGAAGTTTGTATCATAAAAAATTATGAGCGTTTTTGTATGTGTTCTAAGTCTACCATCAGTCGCTCCAGCGCGCGGCGAACATCTTCGATGGTCTTTTGCTGCTCAGTGTGCCCACCTTGCAATTTTTCCTCTTCTTCCTCCGTCATTTCCTCCACATCCTCCTGAATTTCATCAACATCTTCTTGAATTTCATTTATGTCTTCTTGGATTTCATCAATGTCGTGCTCAACCTCTCTGAGACTTTCTTTTGCATTATTCACACTCATTTGGATAAAAATAGAAAGATAGATAGCCTCGAGAGACACAAGTGTAGTGAGTACGAGCAACATACGCTCAAACGGCAACACACCAAACCACACCAACACAAAACTCCCTGCAAATAGCGCTGTGTGCACAACAATAGACGCAAGCGACCCGACCCACTTTGTGAGCCATAAAGCGCTTGATTCAATAGGAGATAGTGTTCTTTTGGTCATACAACATTACACCAAGGTAGTAATCCCTTTTTTATACAACCTCAATGGACTTTGACGCAACTCTTTCTCTATATGCTCTGCACACTCCCACGCAGCCAACACCTCGGGCATTGAAACAAAGAGATTTTGCTCGCCCCTAAACGCCGCTTCAAGCAACACCTCATACGCTTCCATGCCCCCCGGGATATCCATTGAGAGTAGTTGCGCTGAACCATCAACAAACCTGACTTCTATCTCATTTTTTTTCTCACCAAGAGCCTTGCCCGCCTCAAGAGTTATTACTGTATTTTGCCACGACACATCACTACTTTTGATTTGTATACTGAAATACGTCTCCGTCTGAGAACCTTCAAACACCCCCTCTTCTTGTGCATAACCTTCGTACTGGGCGCGTACGCCAGAACCTGACACGACACAAAGTTGCTCGAGTGCGCGCGCCCTTGCTTTGGAAATATCTGCTTCATCCTTACTCATAAGCACAACTGCCAGCATCTCAAGCAAATGATTTTGCCCAACATCTCTGAGCGCACCTGTGGCATCATAAAACTCGCCTCGACCAGATATATCTATAGTTTCCAAAATACGACATGTGAGGGTAAGGATGTTTTTTTGGATATGTTGTATGAGTGGTATGCCACTTTTAGCTAAATAGTGATCGACTCTAAAAATATCCTTGGGGAGAAAAAACTTTTCTAACGTTTTTTCAAGTTTTTTTGCTGAGACGAGGTCGTGCCCGAATGGTTTTTCTATCAAAATTTTTCCATGCAGATTATGAGCCCCCAGCTCATTTATTATTTTTTCGTAAAAATCGGGCTGCACAGCCAAGTGATACATCGCGATATATCCTTGTGTTGTTTCTTTTATTTTTTCAAAAGACTTTGTATCAAACGTACCTTGTACGTACCGTACTGACTGCAGAAAGAACTCCTTTTCTTCTGCAGAAAACCTATGCAATGTTGGCTCAATAAATGCTCGATATTCAACATCACTCCACGCGCGGCGCGAGTAAGCGACCACAATGGAGCCTTGTGGTACCTTGTGCCCCACAAGTAATGCACATAAGGCCGGCATTATTTTGCGCTGAGACAGGTCGCCCGTCGCACCAAACACAACAAACGCGAGAGGTTTTTGATCCATCTCACCAGTATAACTTTTTTCTTTCTTGGGGTGCCTACCGGGAATCCTTTTCTCCCGTCGGCTCGAATCGCAAAAGCGATATA
>CAZDPP010000039.1:0-6210 GCA_964507495.1 uncultured Candidatus Saccharibacteria bacterium | reverse complement strand
GTCCCGAATAGGAATCCGCCCACACCGCACCTTGCATATCTACTCCCGACAGTGTTGGCATAGCCACCACACTACTCCCATCATTTGTAAACTGATTCGACCCACCGCTCCAGCCGCTGATATTATAAATTTTTCCTGAACTTTCATCCACGGTGATTCGATGACTCCCCCAGTAATTATAGTAACTTCCTGTGTCGAGAGTACTTAGCGTATTGTTAGAGTTAAGTCGAAGTAATTTTTTTGAGGTATACGCTCCCCAACTTGCATAGACAATGCCGTGGGAGTATGGGTCATATACAGCGCCTTGGTCAAAACTGCTTTCTACATTTCCTGAAACAAAACCCTGATCTGAAGAAGCCGAAGTGTAGGCGGTGGAGGTAGCTCCATTCGATGCGTTATAGGTATAAATATTCATATTTCTCCCCGGAGCGTACACTGTCGAAATATAGAAAAGTCCCGTATATGGGCTATAGACTAGACCTCCGCTTGTTGGGTTCGCAACCAAGTAGGGATACTTCGACAAAATACTAGTTAAGGTGCCATTTGAGACAGTGTAAGCTTGCATGCCGTATCGGCTCGTATTTCCAGTATCTACTATGAGTAGAACATTGTTAGTGGGATCATACGCAATATCAATAACGGAGTTGCCAGTCGCCTGCGTCGCAATAGTGGTCAACACATTAGTATTCAGATTTAGCTTGAAAACCTTGTACCCCGCTTCACCATCATATAGACCGCCCAAGGTGCCATTAATGGTCATCACAAAAAAGAGATAATTATCAGCCGCGTCGTACTCCATGTCGACAATAGCGTCCATACCCGTCACAGAGCCGGAGATAAGCGACGTGAGGTTGGTAAAGGTGTCTGACGTATTGCGTTGGAGCACTCCCCCGGAGACAACCGCAGTGCTATTGCCACTGTCGAGGTTGTATGTGCCACCAAAGTTCTCACTCAGCGTTGTCGTGGCGCCCGAAACCATCATGACCGACCCTGGTGTCGAAGTGCTCACAAGGGTGCCAATGGTCGAGGTCGCAAACCCTGAAGAAGCGTTGGATGTGAAATCGCTTTGCGAGTCCCATGTGACCGTATAGCTCGCAGCATAAAGTTTGACGACATCGAGCAATTGCGAACTGATGAGCGAGATGATGAGCAAAAATGCGATAAGTGCGTCGGAGTGGCGTCTGGTGTAAAAATGGAAAAAACGCCAAAACACCACATGTGGCGGGTGTGTCGGGTCTATTTGCGCCTCAACTCGCGCACGATGAAAAAAGTCGTACATCCAGTGGCGGATTTTCTGCATTACACTTCGTAGCACAGTAGGTTGAGGATCGTTGGGCATGATACGAGAATCTATACTATATATAGTAACTCGATTAGCTATTTCTGTACCCTACCAACAAAACATGGTGGGGATAACTGCAATAAAAAAACGACTATTGAAACTACACCTCCCACAGTGTATGTTGAGGTAGCATGTGGTTAGCCTGCCAGCCGGCGGATTGGTAGAATCGAATAAAGCGCGGTTAGCTCAGTTGGTAGAGCATCCCCTTGACGTGGGGAGGGCCAGGGGTTCGAGTCCCTCACCGCGCACTGATGAAAATCTTAGCCATAGAGACAAGTTGCGACGAGACGGGCATAGCCATTGTTGAAGGCACTAACACTGAAAAAGGTTTTGCTTTTACAACACTCGGAGCCGCTGCACTTAACTCACAAGCAGCACTACATGCACCCTATGGTGGAGTATTCCCCACCCTAGCCAAGCGCGAGCACGAGAAAAATCTCCCCCTTTTGTTTGAGAAGTTTTCGCATGAGCAAGTAGACGCAGTAGCTGTCACCCAAGGCCCAGGACTTGAACCTGCACTCTGGACAGGTATTGAGTTTGCAAAAAAAATTGCTCGCGAGCGGGGCGCGCCACTGTTGCCCATGAATCATATGGAAGGCCACCTTATTTCCTCTTTAGTGCAGCATGAAAAACTAGAAAACGTGCAGCTACCTGTTTTGGCGCTTTTAATATCCGGAGGTCACACCGAGTTTGTATTGATGAAACAATGGTTCGAGTATGAGGTCGTCGGCGAGACTCAAGACGACGCTGTGGGTGAAGCGTTTGATAAAGTGGCACGCATGCTCGGCCTCCCCTACCCTGGCGGACCCGAGATTTCAAAATTAGCCACAGCTCATAGGGAAGAAAAATTGAATTTGGAGAGGCTCCACAGCGTGACTGGTGCGAGGACTGAGCAATTTCCTAGCAAGGAAATTGCGTACTCGGAAAATTCAGATTTCTCTGTACAGTTTCCGCGCCCTATGTTGCACAGCAAAAACCTTGATCTCTCGTTTTCAGGTCTCAAAACTGCCGTACTATACGCCTTGCGTGATATGGGCGGAGTAGAACATTTGTCACACGAACAGAAAGCTGCTTTTGCACAAGAGTTTGAAGACGCTGTAGGAGATGTATTGGTTGCCAAGACAAAACATGCGCTCGAGCAGACGGGTGCAAAAACATTTGTCATAGGCGGCGGCGTCGCCGCAAATTCATACCTACGCGGAAGACTCGCAACTTCTGTACAAAAAGAACATAGCGATGTTGAGGTGCGCTTGCCCGAACTTTCGATAACCGGCGACAACGCAATAATGATCGCACAAGCCGCACTTACTCGCGCACTTTCAGGCATAGACGACATAGCAAAAGGAGAGGTTCACGCCTATAGCAATCGCTTCTCTATCTCCGCTCCCCACTAATAAAAAGAAGGCACCGAAGCTCCCCACACCACCCCCTGACCATGTAGAAAAAACAGGTTATTTCTGTTATGGTGTGCCTATGGACGAGAAGTTTTTGAAACCCTACAACCACAAAGAGGTGGAGGGCGTTATATACAAAAAATGGGAAGAAAGCGGTTTTTTTAACCCCGACAATCTGTCCCCTCGACTCAACGCTCAAGGCGCGCCGCAAGAGATGGAGCCCTTTACCATCATTATGCCGCCACCCAACGCCAACGGCTCGCTCCACGCAGGACACGCACTGTTTGTGACACTCCAAGATATCATGACCCGCTTTGCCCGCATGCGAGGCAAACGCGCACTCTGGCTCCCGGGGGCCGACCATGCCGGCTTTGAAACGCAAGTAGTATATGAGAAAAAATTAGAAAAAGAAGGTCGTTCGCGCTTTGAACTTTCGTCCGAAGAGCTCTACAGAGAAATTCTTGATTTTACCCTCAATAATAAAGCGTTTATGGAGGGACAATTGCGCCAATTGGGTGCCTCGTGCGATTGGTCTCGCGAGATGTTTACACTTGATGACCGGGTGGTTGAGACAGTGTACAGCACGTTTAATAAACTAAACGAGGATGGGTTGCTTTACCGTGGGTCGCGTATCGTCAACTGGTGTCCCAAACACCAGACATCGCTGTCCAACCTCGAATGCGAGCGCGCTACGCGCACCACGCCGTTTTATTACCTCACCTACGGACCCTTCACTATCGGCACAGTACGACCTGAAACGAAGTTTGGTGACAAGTATGTTGTTATGCATCCTGACGATAAACGTTATAAAGAATACAAGCATGGTGACAAGCTCACTGTGGAATGGATCAATGGGCCAATAGAAGCAACTATCATTAAGGACGAGGCGAGTGACCCTGAATTCGGGACAGGAGTAATGACCATCACACCATGGCACTCGGGCGTCTATTTTGAGATCGCAGAGCGCCACAATCTACCCTATGAGCAAATAATCGACTGGCGAGGCAAATTACTCCCCATTGCAGGTGAGTTTGCCGGCATGAGCATCACCGAAGCACGCGGAAAAATCGTAGAAAAACTCCAAGCAAAGGGTTTGATCACAAAAATAGACACGAACTACCAAAACGAGGTTCCTGTCTGCTACAAATGCGAGCGCGAGATAGAACCGCAAGTTCGCCCTCAGTGGTTTGTAAAAATGCGCCCCCTTGCTGACCGCGCGATTGAAGCTGTTAAAAACGGCGAAGTTAAAATACTCACTGAAAGTCACGAAAAAATTTTGCTGCACTGGCTCGAACATATTCAAGATTGGAATATCTCTCGCCAAATTGTCTGGGGTATCCCCATACCCGCATGGAGCCGAGGCAACGAGTGGCACATCGGTAAAGAAAAACCCGAGGGTGATGGTTGGGTAGCCGACCCAGATACCTTTGACACGTGGTTTTCCTCTGGCCAGTGGCCATTTGCAACACTTAGATATCCAGACTCTGGTGATTTTAAAACCTTCTACCCCACAACCGTGATGGAGAGTGGCGCTGATCTTATATTTTTTTGGATTGCGCGCATGATAATGCTCGGCCTCTACCGCACAGGAGAGGTGCCGTTTAAACATGTGTATCTCCATGGCATGGTGCGTGATGCAAAAGGTAAAAAGATGAGCAAAAGTAAGGGCAATGTTATCTCTCCTCTTGAAGTCTCCGAGGTGTACGGCACCGACGCGTTGCGTATGGGGCTTGTAGTGGGCAATACACCCGGTACCGACATGAACCTTGATCCTAAAAAAATCGAGGCCTATAAAAAATTCGCTAACAAACTCTGGAACATCACACGCTTTGTACTCTCGCAAGAACGCACGGGCAACATAAAACAAGAACTCAGAGACGAGTTTGATGCAATGGCCAAAGACATAACAAAAGACATCGAAGAGTACCGCATTTATATGGCAGCCGAGAAACTCTACCACTATGTGTGGGACCGCTTTGCCGCAGAAATTATAGAAGAGAGTAAAAACAAACCTGAATACAGCGAAACGCTGTATTATATTCTAGAAAACTCACTCAAGCTCCTACATCCTTTTATGCCGTTTGTAACCGAAGAGATCTGGAGCTCGCTCCCTCACCACACTTCACTCCTTATGGTCGAGGTGTGGCCAACTGCCTAGCGATAAAAAAATACGCAGTATACTGTATGCAATGACCCCACTTGTGGTACTCATTGCATTTTTGGGCGGGCTTTTGCCTGCATTGGTATGGTTATGTTTTTGGCTATTTGAAGATCGTTGCCAGCCTGAACCCAAACGATATCTTTTTTTTACTTTTCTCGCAGGGATGGTTGGTGTTGTGTTGGTGTTGCCACTTGAAAAGGCCGTCATCCCTTATGTTGAAGGCACAGAGCTGCTTGTAGTATGGGCTGCGCTCGAAGAGATATTTAAATTTGGTGCTGCCTATGTGATTGCGTTGCGCTCAAGGGTCTTTGACGAACCGCTCGACGGGGTGATGTACATGGTCACAGCAGCCCTCGGATTTTCAGCACTTGAGAATACTTTCTTCTTATGGACACCGCTCGCACAAGACGATGTGCTGCGCTCAATAGTGACTGGCGACCTGCGATTTATGGGGGCAACTCTGTTGCATGTGCTAGCATCGACCACTATTGGTATCGCTCTTGCTCTTTCATTCTCAAAATCAAAAATAGCGCGCATACTTGCTGCTATTTCGGGAGTTATCCTTGCCACCGCATTGCACACGCTGTTTAATTTTTTTATACTGGGAACAGGAAGCGGTGCAACATTTTGGATTTTTCTCTCGCTGTGGTTTGGTATCGTCAGCATACTACTTCTTATTGAGCGAGTGAAACAACCTGCACTCGACTACTGTTAATTTATTTTCACTATATCCATGGCAAAAGAAAAACGATCACTTTTTGAGTGGCTCACAGGAGCCTCGGGCAATGAGTCCGAATATGGGTTTGAGGACCTCGAGAGCGGCGGCTCTTCCTACGATACCCATCCCCAACCACACTCACGCACTCAAACTCCTACTGAAACCGAGACAGAAGAAGCAGAGGGAGAGCTTGCGGTAGATGTCTATCAAACACCCTCGCATATTGTGATTAAAGCCATGATAGCAGGTGTGCGGCCCGAGGACCTCGATGTCTCAATAACTCGCGACATGGTCACGTTGCGTGGCAAACGAGAACGCCACACCGAAGGTACGTCGGGAGACTTTTTCTTCTCTGAACTCTACTGGGGAGCCTTTTCGCGCACTATTGTGTTGCCGCAAGAAGTAGAAATTGAAGACGCAGAGGCAACAGAAAAACACGGCCTCCTTACTATCCGCTTACCTAAGCTCGATAAAGGCCGCCAAGCAAAACTCAAAATAAAATCAAACTAGCGTCCTCGTTGTTATTTTAGGCATATTTGGTAGAATCCAACTACTGCTTGGGTAGCTCAGTTGGTAGAGCATTTCCCTGAAGAGG
>CAZDPP010000038.1:0-6402 GCA_964507495.1 uncultured Candidatus Saccharibacteria bacterium | reverse complement strand
ACCCGACTCTTTGCGTGCGTGATTTGTAGCCTATCGAAACCCCTCGACCCCACTCGGGGTACATAAGCGCATTATTGTGGTGATGGGATCAACGGGCGGCGGCCGCGATCAGTGGAAGCGCCCCGAGATGGGGAAAATCGCCGACCAACTATGCGACACTATTATTCTGGCAAATGAAGACCCATACGACGAAGACCCGAACACCATCATCTCAGCAATTGCGCGAGGCATCAGCACACATAAACCACTGATAATCCTTGACCGACGTCAGGCAATCGCCGAAGCCTTAAGGATGGCAGGCGAGGGAGATGTAGTGCTTGTCACAGGCAAAGGTACCGACCCCTACATCAGGGGGCCTCATGGAGCCCGCCAGGCATGGAGCGACAAAAAGGTAGCTGAAGAGGAATTGAAAAAGTTATTGAGTGTGCAGTATATGCACAAAAAATAAAAAGCGAGCTACTATATACGTATGGCTGAAGAACATGGAGGTGGGGATGGATGGTTGCAAAACCCAATCATCTTGCTTGTAGTCTTGTTAGTCGCTCTTGCTGCAATTTCCATCTGGCGCACCGGGCACTTACCTTCGGTTGACAACAAGCAGCTCTTTTTACAAGCACCTCCCGCACCCATTATCCCTATGTCTAATTGATATGCTTAACCCCTTCCCCGATCTACTTACCTATAGTTTTTTTGTACCAACCCTACTACGCATAACCGCCGCATGCGTATTTTTATTACTCGCACAAAAAATAATTACTGACCGTAAAAAGATCTCCACAATTTCCTTCCCTATTGTGGGCACAACACCTGCATGGTTATTGTCTGCTGCGGGAGTATGTGTCGCGGCCCTTGGCGTGTTGTTATTTGTGGGCTACGCCACACAGTGGGCAGCGTTGGTGGGCGCACTCACGGCACTTAAATATTTTTTCTTACTCTCTCGATACCCCGCAATGAAACAATTTTCTCGCTCAACATACGCACTACTCTTAGTTATCTGTGTCTCTCTTCTGTTTTCAGGCGCTGGAGCTTTGGCGATGGACTTGCCTCTATAGAAGTGCTAGAAAAAACGGGTGACTCTACTCTTACACAACATACGCTCAGTCCACAACGTGGGCTCTATTTTTCGTACTGCAAACGCGGCAGGTATCACAAAGATTATTCTTTCAGGCTATACCCCAACGCCACTTGATAGGTTTAACCAGCCACGCAAAGACTTCGCAAAAGTCTCGCTTGGCGCCGAGAAAACAATCACGTGGAGCCATGTAAAGACAGTTGGCCCAACACTTGCTCGGCTCAAAAAAGAGGGTGTGCATGTTATAGCAATCGAGCAAGACAAGCGCGCAATATCTCTATTTGAGTACCATCTCGCTAAAAAGAATGTAGCAATTGTATTGGGCAACGAGGTGCGTGGTATTTCAAAAAACATTCTCAACAAGTGCGATATTGTGTTGGAGATACCTATGCACGGTACTAAGGAGTCGCTTAATGTCTCCGTTGCGGCGGGTATCGCACTCTTTACACTCATCAGATAGTAAGTCATACTCCCATCGGATTTTGTAGTCGTCAACCAGTCAGGAGCTTGCCATGAGTACTGAAGAACCTCTACGCACCCTCGGGTGGGTCATGAAACAGATGTCCGTCCATGGTGGAATATTCGGCGCAGGTGGAAACGTCGGTAATGCCGGCAATGCCAGCGTACGTATGGGAAACTATTGCCACATCACACCGAGCAACACTGCCCCCGAGGCAATCCGTCCCGATAATATCTCCCGTATCAACCTCAACACCGGGGAAATATGGGCACCACACGGATTTAGGCCGTCTTCGGAGTGGCCCTTTCATGTGGCTATCATGAGAGAATATCCAGAAGTGACCGCCGTCTTGCATGGCCACATCCTCAACTGCCAGGAATTCGCGGTGCGTAGGTTGGATATTCCAACCAATTTCACCTACGAGCTTGGTGGGTTACATGTAAGGTGCACCTCGACCTTTGACCTGCCTGGGTCACAAGATCTCGCTTATGCAGTAGTTCGAGCGCTCTTTAGGGAGGGTGGTACATGTGCCCCTGCTTGTCTCATCGCCAATCATGGTGTAGTGGTGGTCTCAACAAAAACCACGACTCCTTTACATGACGCTCTGACGACACTTGGGTTGATCGATCGGTGCGCACGGATCGTCAAACCGTTCATTCTGGACAAACCCCCCATTCCTCTCACAGAGCAACAACTGGGGGAGGTTAGAGCTCTTATGGGTGCATACAAGGGGGGTTGAAAGTTCTAAAGCAACACACACGTGTTGCTTTTTTTTATTACAAATAATTGTTTACTTCCTAGTCCGCCCACCAGGGCTCGAACCTGGGACCGTCTCCTTAAGAGGGAGCTGCTCTACCAACTGAGCTATGGGCGGCTACAACTTCGCTTCGCGAAGTTCGCCCGACCATCTATCTGGATGGTTTAGGGATAGCGAGACTATACCAAACAATTCTTTTTGATGAAATGCCTAGAGCGTCAGTGCGAAATACTCGAGCAACAACGCAAGGTCTCCCCCACCACGATGAGAGTCGTGATAGAGCGAAACAAGTTTTCGAGAGATTTTCTTCAATTCGTGGGGCGAATACTTACCTCCTATACCTTTCGACAGCATGTCTCGCACCTTCCAGTGCAACATGCCGGCCACAGCTTCGGGCGCCACCTCCGCACGAAAAGCGCTCAGGAGTGCGAGCCAAAACTTTTTCCTATCGCGCGCAGCAAACATATTGGCCAACAAAAACACGTTGAACGCCTCTGTTTTTTTAGGTGCTGTATGGGTCGTAATTTTTACCCCCACCCTCTTCAACACATCCGTCGGGTGCTTGAGCAACTTTTCTTCTTCGAACACAAATGTATGCGGCGAAAGTGCTAACCCCGCCGCCAACGCAAGAAACTCTTCCGCTCGTTCGCTGTTTAATGCCCCCACCAACACAAAAGTATTTATATCACCAAGCAAAGAGGCTGTGGAGGCTAGGGTCGCTATTTCATCCACACTCATGTGTGGCCACGACAACTCTTCGCCACCTAACCCTGCCTTCCCAACAACAACCTCAATCATAGCGATTTCATATCACCCCAATTACTTCCCACCTTGCCTTCGGTTTTAAATGGAATATTGTTTCGTTTCTCGGGCAACAAGACGTTCTCCATAATTTGTTTGATGCGTGGTGCATACTCAACAACCTTGTTTTTACTCACCTCAAACACCAACTCGTCGTGCACTTGAAGCAATAGATGCACATCATCCTGCAATGTTTCTTTTTGTATCCACTGATCAATCTCAACCATGGCAAGTTTTACGACATCTGCTTGCGTACCTTGAATAGGTGCATTAATTGCCATACGCTCGGCCGAAGCACGAACAAACGGGATACTTGATTTAATCCCTTCAAAATAACGGCGGCGTCCAAAAAGCGTTTTCGTATAACCCAGGCGCGCAGCGTCTTGTTTTACTTCATCAAGATATGTTGCCAGTCTAGGGAACGCTGCAAAATATTGATCATAAAAATCTTGTGCCTCTTCGCGCGAGGTACCAAGAGAAGCGCGCAATGAGTTGACCCCCATACCGTAGAGAATGCCGAAGTTGATTATTTTTGCACGACGACGTTGTTCGTATGTAACTTCCTCAGGACGCACACGGAACACGCGCGTCGCCACCTGTGTGTGAATATCTTCGTCGCGTCGAAAAATATCAGAAAGAGCTTCATCCCCCGAAAGCGCTGCAGCTACACGCAACTCGATCTGCGAATAATCAAACGAGAGTAATTGCATCCCCTCTTGCGCAACAAACGCATGGCGAATAGCACGTCCCAACTCACTTTTGATGGGGATATTCTGCAAGTTTGGATCTTGCGACGATACACGGCCGGTTGTTGTACCTGTCTGCACAAACGAAGTGTGCAAGCGGCTTGTCTCGTCGAGCAGCGTGGGGATGGTATCGATATAGGTGGAGAGTAATTTTTGTAATTCTCGATATGCCAAAATGTTCTCGATTATTGGGTGTGTACCGCGCATTTTTTCAAGCTCTGACTCCTTTGTTGAACGTTGACCACCCGCCGTCTTTTTTTGATTTTTGACTTCGAGTCCAAGTTTATCAAACAGTATCTCCCCCAGCTGTTTGGGTGAGTTGATATTAAACTCACCTCCGGCGGCCGAAAAAATACGCGCAGCAATTTTATCAAGTTCAATATGATATTCCTCTGACAGTTGTTTTAAAAATTGCCTGTCGACCAAAATGCCATAGCGCTCCATTTGCCTCAGTACAGGCACGAGCGGCAGGTCGATGTGTTCGTAAACAAACAAAAGATCTTGCTCTTTTATTTTTGCTAAAATATTTTTCTCTGCCTCCGCAAATACACGACTCCCACCTACACGGTAAATATCATCAAGTGTGGGTTGTGTGATGGTCGAGTCGAGTACCCATGCGGCCAGACCAACACGCTCGATGTCTTCTTGAGGTATGTGTTCATTTGACCCCTCCGTGGTAGCTTCTTCTCGAAAAGGTCCTTGGTTCCCTTCATCTTGCTCGGCCAGACCACTTTCTGCGAAGAGTTTTGGCTCCAAAAGTTTGCGCACACGCGGCAAGAGCGATCGGAAATCAAACTCCGCACACATGTCATACACTTTTTGAGACGACACGTGGTCACGCCACTCTTGTGCAGACAGAGCAAAATTGATGGGCGCGTCTCTGCGAATAAGTGCCAGCATTTTTGAAAAGCTCGCTTCCTCTTCTTGGCCATCCAGTTTTTGGATCATGCCGGGTTTTATACCAGCTGAAGCAAGCGCGGTCGGGTCTTTTTTAAGGATGGCAAATAATTGCTCGACGGTGCCAAATTTTTGTACCAAAATCTCCGCAGTCTTCTCGCCTATCCCTTTCACGCCTGGGATATTGTCGGATGGATCGCCGCGCAGCCCTTTGTAGTCAGGGATGAGTGTGGGACCAAACCCAAACCGCGCAACCACCGCATCTTCGTCATACAAAATAGTTTCGGATAATCCTTTTTTAAACGTGAACACACGTACGCGCGAATCATCAACCAACTGCAACATGTCCATATCGCCCGAAGCGATGATAAGATCGATATCTTTATTACCTTTCATTTCCTCGACGATGGTACCTATCACATCATCTGCCTCAAACCCAGGTGCCTCATAACACGGCACCGCAAATGCCTCGAGCACCTCGCGCGAGCGGATGAGCTGCTTCACTAGAGCTTCGTCAGTTTCGACTCGATGCGCCTTATATTTCTCATACGCCAAATGTCGGTGCGTTGGGTCAGGTAGATCAAATGTGGCCACCACGTAGTCGGGCTTAAGGTCAGTAATTATTTTAAGCAACATCGACACCAATCCATACAAAGCACCCGTAGGCTCACCCTTACTCGACGTAAGGTCGGGCAATGCATGATACGCTCTGTGCAAAATCGCGTGTGTATCGAGTATGACGAGGCGTTTTTGTTCTTTTTTACTAGCACTCATACCCCTCCAATATACCGCTCTCCTTCATTTGCGTCGCCTGTCTCGCCCACCGGCGGATCTGCGGAGAAATTGAGCACTAAATCAGGTGCAGGCAACACACCCTCCACCTTCTCTGGCCATTCGACAACAACAAGGTTGGCTGGATCATTCAAAAACGTCTCTGCTCGCAAGTCGGCAAATTGCTCGGGTGCCTCAAGACGATATGCGTCTATGTGTATAAGTTTTGTGAGGTGTTTTCCGCCAACCGGCGAAGTAATTGGATATGATTTCATAAGCACATATGTTGGACTCTGCACCACCTCAGTCACTCCCAACTCGCGTGCAAGCACTTGAGTAAACGTGGTTTTACCAGAACCCAGGTTGCCTGAGAGCGCCACAATAGTTGCAGCACCCGTTTTATGTGGCAGTACACCCAGCACCCGCTTCACAAACTCCGGCAGATCTTTGAGTTGTACTTTTTTATGCTCCATGCCGGCAGTGTACACCAAAAAATACCGAAATGCGTTGTACAATGTATACATGGTGGTTTTTGCTGATGAAGAACAAGAGAAACGTGTTGATTTTCTCAAAAAACGTGAGGAGGAGGAGTTGGCGCAAATACTCTCGCGTAAATATGGAGTCGAATACATCGACCTTTCTTTGGTGGCGGTCAACAACGATGCATTACGCCTTTTACCTGAAGCAGACGCACGCGATGCCGAGGCGGTAGTATTTGGCCAGGTGGGTAAGCGCCTCTCGGTTGCGGTGCGTGCACCAGAGAACCCAAAAATAAAACTCCTTGTACAAAAATTGACCGAGATGGGTTACTCCCCAACTTTATTTATGGCATCGCAAGAAAGCCTGAAGCGCGCATTTGATAGATATGCTGACCTCTCCTTTGCTACCGAGTCCAAGG
>CAZDPP010000037.1:0-6427 GCA_964507495.1 uncultured Candidatus Saccharibacteria bacterium | reverse complement strand
CAGTGGCGCAGTGTGGCGCCCCGGCCGCGCCCAGAAACTCAAAATCGACGCCGAAAAACGCTTGGGCGAACCTGTAACCGAAGCAGTGATCACTGTGCCGGCATACTTCAACGACGCACAACGCGCTGCCACACGTGATGCGGGCAAAATAGCGGGGCTTGATATCAAGCGCATCATCAATGAGCCGACAGCAGCTGCCTTAGCGTATGGATTTAATAAAAAGAAAGACGAAAAAATTGTTGTATTCGACTTCGGAGGCGGAACGTTCGATATCTCGGTACTTGAGGTGACTATGGGAGCCGAGGGTGAGAACTCAATTGAGGTCCGCTCGACCGATGGCGACGCACACCTCGGAGGCAAAGATCTTGATCAAAAAATAATTGACTGGTTGGCGGTGGAGTTCCAAAAAGAGAGTGGTATCGATGTGCGTCTCGACCCGCTTGGTCGCCAGCGCCTAGACGAAGCCGCAGAGAAGGCGAAAATCGAGCTCTCAACCGCGGTTGAGACTGAAATAAATATCCCATTCATTACTTCAGACGCTTCAGGTCCCCGTCATCTTTTAATAAAGATGACTAGGGCAAAACTCGAAGAACTTTCGGCTGAGTTCATAGACCGCGCCCTGGCAATAACCAAGCGTGCTATGGAAGCCTCACCATTTAAAATCGGTGATATCAACGAAATCATTTTGGTCGGTGGCCAGACCCGTATGCCGGCACTCCAAGCGGCAGTAGAAAAATATTTTGGCAAAAAACCAAACATGAGCGTTAATCCCGATGAAGTGGTGGCAATCGGAGCTGCTATTCAAGGAGGTATCTTGGGTGGGGAAGTACGCGATGTACTCCTGCTCGACGTTATACCGCTCTCGCTCGGAATTGAAACCATGGGCGGTGTTGCCACCAAACTTGTCGAGCGCAACACCACCATTCCCACAAGTCGCTCACAGACGTTCTCAACTGCATCAGACAATCAAACCAGCGTAGAGATCCATATTACCCAAGGCGAGCGTGCGATGGCGGCAGACAACAAGTCTCTCGGGCGCTTCGTGCTCGACGGTATTCCACCTGCGCCTCGTGGACTCCCACAAATTGAAGTAAGTTTTGACGTTGATGCAAACGGTATTCTTTCGGTCAAAGCAAAAGACAAAGCAACCAACAAAGAGCAATCTATCCGCATTGAAGCATCATCTGGGCTCTCTGATGCCGAGATCGATAAGATGCGCAAAGATGCCGAGGCCAATGCCGACGCTGACAAACAAAAAGTAGAACTCGTCGAGGTGCGCAATGTAGCCGACCAAGCAATCTACGCCGCAAAGAAAGCGATTGACGACAACAAAGACAAGGTCCCCGCAGAACTTGGCACAAGTATTACTGAAAAAATAAGCGCACTTGAAGCAGTAAAGGGTGGCGACAATGTGGCGGCAATCAAAACAGCGACCGAGGAACTCTCGAAAGAAATGTCCAAAGTATACGAAGCTGTGCAGAAAGCAACAGCGCCCACGGATTCGGCAAGCTCACCGCAAGCAGACACTCAGACACCCCCACAAGATACTCCTCCCACAGAACCAACTTCGGAAAATCCCGAAACCAAATAAGACGCAGGACAGACCTAGGTACACAGAGCCACGACAAAAAGTGGCTTTTGTGGTATAATTGTATTCCATGCAAGAAGAAAAGAAACTTACCAAACGGATACGCATAGGCGCGGTTGTGCGTATATATCTCTCCTATGCAAAAAAATATCCGGGAGCACTCTTTTTTGTGTTCCTTGGCATGTTCATGTTGCAAGCTGCAACACTGACAGCGCCCCTATATCTACGAAAATTTTTTAATATTCTCGCTGTCGGCACCCCAAGTCCCGAGATTGTGAGCACACTGAGCGGGATTTTGATCGTCATCGGGAGCATCTATCTTCTCGAATGGTTTGCGCGCCGAGTCCAGGCGTGGAGCGAGATATATATAGCCTCACATGTCACTGTCGACCTCTTTGAGAGTTCGTTTGAGTATATGATCAACCATTCATATAATTTCTTTTCTTCTAATTTTTCTGGCTCACTCACGCACAAAATAACCAAATACTCACGCGCATTCGAAACACTCTTTGACAGCATTACGTATCAATTCCTGCCAACATTCTTGTTTGTAACTGGCGCAGTGACCATCCTTTACCTACACAACCACACGCTCGGAATAGCCTTGGGTGTTTGGTCTTTATGCTTCGTGTGGTTTCAGATTTTTATCGCGAAACTTCGCCAACCAATACGTACAGCGAGAGCTCAAGCTGATACAAAAATCACCGCCACTCTCTCGGATGCCATTTCGAACCAATCAGCTATTAGCCTCTTTGCAGGGACTCGTTTCGAAAAAAGTATCTTTTCAAACGTGATAAGCGATTGGCGCACAAAAACCCTCCGTGCATGGTACTCGGACGACTGGACCTGGGCGGGCATCGGACTCTTTATGCTTGCTATTGAAATCGGACTCTTGTTTGGCGCTGTACATTATTGGCAGAGGGGGCTACTCACCGTGGGAGACTTTGTACTTATCCAAGCATACCTTATGACGACATTTGATCGTCTTGTGAGTATCAATCGTGAGTTGAGACGTTTTTTCGACGTATTTGCTGACGCATCTGAAATGGTAGAAATATTGCAAACCCCACACGAGGTTCAAGATATTCCCGGTGCAAAAACACTCGAGGTGCCAAAAGGTGAGGTCATATTTGAGAATATTGGATTTTATTTTAACCAAGACAAACCGCTCCTTATCGATTTCAACCTACACATACAAGAAAACCAAAAAGTAGCTTTAGTGGGCCCTTCGGGCGCCGGAAAATCGACAATAACAAAATTACTTTTGCGCATGTTTGATGTAAAGACGGGTGTAATCAAAATCGATGGCCAACATATAGCTGAAGTGACACAAGATAGCTTGCGCAACGCAATATCATTTGTGCCACAGGAGCCGGTCTTATTTCACCGCACTTTGATGGAGAATATCCGCTATGGCCGCCGCGAAGCAACTGACGAGGAGGTGATAGATGCCGCTAAAAAAGCCCATTGCCATGAGTTTATTGCCACACTTACAGACGGCTACAACACCTACGTTGGTGAGCGTGGTATCAAACTCTCTGGCGGTGAGCGCCAAAGAGTGGCCATCGCGCGCGCCATACTCAAAAACTCACCCATATTAATCTTGGACGAAGCGACTTCTTCGTTAGATTCGGAATCTGAATCGCTCATCCAAGATGCCCTACAAACCCTCATGCAAGGAAAGACGGTCATTGTGATAGCGCACAGACTCTCGACTATTATGAAGATGGATAGAATTGTTGTACTCGAACAAGGTCGTGTGGTGGCTGACGGAACGCACGACGAGTTGCTCAAGGAAGAAGGTTTGTATCATAAACTCTGGAGTATTCAAGCAGGAGGTTTTATCGTAGACGAGGACGCAGTTGAGAGGCTAAATGAACTTGCGGAAGACGAAAAATAGACTACAATAGCACTACAATATGTCTACTAAACGCGATTACTATGAGATTTTGGGAGTGCAAAAGTCTGCCTCAAAAGAGGAGATTAAAAAAGCATTTCACAAACTTGCACACAAATTCCATCCTGATAAAAGCTCGGGCGATGCAGAAAAATTTAAAGAAGCGAGTGAGGCATACAGTATCCTCTCTGACGACAAAAAGCGTGCCGAGTTCGATTCGTATGGGCGTGTATTTAGCGAAGGGGGAGCTGGAGGCTTCAACGGACAAGCTGGTGGGTTTGATTTCTCGCAATTTCAAGATGCATTTCAAAATGGATTTGGTTTTAACTTTGGTGATGCCTTCACTGATTTCTTTAACAATCAGGGCGACGCGCGCGGAGCAAGGCGCGGCCGTGATATCTCGATCGATCTCGAACTCAATTTCAAAGAATCTATTTTTGGTACAAAACGCAAAGTATTGCTGGCCAAGATAGCCCAATGCGAGACGTGTCATGGTTCAGGAGGTGAGCCAGGGACGCAAATCGATACATGCAAACACTGCAACGGCACCGGCAAAATACATGAGACCAACAACTCATTTTTTGGCACCATCACCATGCAGAGTCCATGTCGCCATTGCCATGCAACAGGTAAAGTACCCAAAGAAAAGTGTCGCACGTGTCGCGGAGAGGGTGTTTACCGCAAACAAGAAGAGATTGAGATTATGGTACCAGCCGGCATCGAGGGTGGCGAGATGATCCGCCTTACGGGTGCGGGTGAAGCAGTTGCGGGTGGGGCGTCTGGCGACTTGTACGTGAAGGTACATGTGCAGAGCGACCCACGATTTAAAAAAGATGGACCAAATATCCTCACCGACCTCTCGGTCAAGCTCTCAGATGCGTTGCTTGGTACTGACTATACCATTGCCACCCTCGACGGAGAACAATCAATAACCATCCCCGCAGGTGTCACTCACGGTGAATTGCTGCGCGTCCCGGGCCGCGGTGTACCGACCGCCAAAGGCAGACGCGGTGACCTGTTTGTGAAGGTCAAAATCACCCTCCCACAAAAGCTATCTAAAGAAGCAAGGAAGTTGGTAGAGAAACTCAAAGAAGAGGGAATATAAGGCGATAAAAGCAGATTGAGAGGAATTATCTGTGACTATAATCATTACCTCGCGAAACTGCCCTTGCTGCCACATAACCAAAGATGACGCCGGCCAAGGCATCCGAGAACCAGTGTATGCTCACCGAGACACCAAGTGCGATGTAGGCGCCATAGACTAGGGCCAGCCCAACCAAAAACGGATTCTTTCTATAGATCATGGCAAAAACACAAGCTATAGCGACCGAGACAGTCGTGTGAGATGATGGCCAGCCCCAAAAGATCCCGTGGCGCCAAAAACCAAAAAGCCATTCATGGCTATTGTCGACATTCGAGACGAGTGTATAAAACTCGGGCTGCATGCGCCCGGTAAACACTTTAAGCGTCGAGGAGAGCACCCATCCAACCGCCGCTGCTTGAGCCAACAGTGCGGCCGAGCGCATACGTTGTGAATTTTTAGTAACATCTCCCCAGACATAGAGTGCAACTGGCAAAAGAATGGGGACAAAAAAGCCCACAATCGCGGCCGAAAGCGCATACATAGCATAAGGATGAGAGTGGAGGTGCCACCACCAATCAAACCCGCTCTCGACACACAGGTAGGTGAATACTGACGCAACAAGGCCCAACACAAGAGTGCTCCAGCGAAAGAGATGTGTAAACGCACATGGCAAGCCTCGCAAAAATGAAGCAAACATAATTAGTAAGTGTACTATATGATATTTCTTGGTATATTGTCGGTATGACACAGAATAAAAAGCGGCTTTTGACCGGCCTGCAGCCCAGCGGCCAATTGCACATCGGCAACTACTTTGGCGCGCTCAAACCCTTCGTCGACCTCTACCCCGAGTTCGAGAGCTTCCTCATGGTGGTCGACTACCACGCACTCACCTCGCTTAAAAACCCCGCCGATCTGAAGCAGAACATCCTCGATGTCGTGCGCGACTATCTCGCCGTAGGTGTCGACCCAAGCAAGGCCACCATCTTTCAACAGTCGCTCGTCCAAGAGCACACCGAGCTCGCGTGGATTTTCGAATGTTTGGTGACGGTGCCATTTTTGATGCAGTCGCATGCCTACAAAGATAAAGTGGCTAAGGGGCTCGAGCCAAACGCTGGGCTCTTTAACTACCCAATGCTCATGGCAGCAGATATCCTCCTCTATGACACCCAAGTGGTGCCGGTTGGCCAAGACCAACGTCAACACATCGAGTACGCGCGCGAGGCAGCGGCAAAATTCAATAACACCTTTGGCCAAACATTCATCGAACCCGAGGAGAGGATCTCGGACACATTGGCGGTCGTGCCTGGCACCGACGGGAAAAAGATGAGTAAGAGTTATGGCAACACCATCCCGCTCTTTGGCACACGCGAGGAAATCACCAAAGCGGTGATGAGTATAGTCACTGATTCCTCTGGTGAGAGACCAGAGCATGTATACGCAATTCACAGACTCTTTAAAACCGATGCCGAGCTCGAGCCTCTCTATAAAGCGAACAAAGGTAACTATAAAAACCTTAAAGACGCACTTATCGAAGATCTCGACGCATTCATCGCCCCTATGCGCGAAAAGCGAAACAGCATTAGCGACGAAGATGTGAAGAAAGTGATTGAAGAGGGTAGTGCAAAAGCCAGAACATTAGCAGCGGCAAAAATGGCCGATGTAAGAAATAAGTTGGGTGTAACACTTTAAACAAAAATTATATGGAACGAACTCTCATAGGCAGCTTGGGCGAGCATGTTGGCAGCGAAGCGCTCATCAAAGGATGGGTCTCGGTGCGTCGCGACCAAGGCAAGATGGTCTTCTTCGACTTTCGTGACCGCTCAGGCTCTGTCCAAGGAGTCGTCTTGCCGCAAAGCGA
>CAZDPP010000036.1:0-6453 GCA_964507495.1 uncultured Candidatus Saccharibacteria bacterium | reverse complement strand
TCAGCTTTAGTAAATTCGGCTCCACGGTGGATAAGCGTTACGCTCTTGCAGTAGGCTAAGAGTTGGGCTGCACTTTCAAACCCAGCATTGCCGCCACCAACTACGACCACATCTTGGCCCGAAAATAGCGGCCCGTCGCATGAGGCGCAGTAGGTAACACCCTTATGCTCAAACTCGGCGGCACCCGGCACCTCGAGTCTGCGGCGCGAACCTCCGGTCGCAACGAGCACAGTTTTGGCCTCAAACGTTTCTTTGGTAGTTTGTATTGAAAAACCGCTGGTTGTTTTTTCTACTTTTGTAGCGCGGATGCCAGTTTGTATATTAACCACATCGCTCGCGTAGGCGCGCAGGTGTGCCTCGAGGGTCTTTGCCAATTCAACTCCGGAAATTTTCTCGGTCCCTATCCAATTTTCTATCCCTACCGAGTCGGTACTTTGCCCACCAATTGTCTCTGCTAAAAAAAGTGTCTTAAGTCGTTTGCGCGCAGCGTATACTCCGGCCGCCACTCCTGCCGGGCCTCCTCCGATGATTACTAAGTCAAACATGGGATACAGTATAACAAATAAAACAAAAAAGAGTGCACCCCGGGCCGCTAGGCCAAGTCTAACCCTCTTTTTTGTTTTATTTGTTTAACTCTGTATTACGAGCGGAGTTTTATTTAATCTTCGGTCTGCGTAGAAATGACGGCACTGCACCCCACTCGTCTTCCTCGTCCTCATCTTTTTTGAGTTTTACCTCTGGCTCGGGCATTTTCGGTGCTTCTTCGCGTGCGGGTGCAGGTGCTGGTGTGTTGAATATCTTTCCAACCACAGGTACGTCCGCGTCTTTATCTTTTTCTTTTGTGCGCTCACCGAAGGTAAACAGTGGCGTCCCACGAGGTGCGGTGTTTGCGGTAGGGAAGCCGGTTGCAATTACTGTCACACGAACCTCATTTTTCTTAAGCTTGTCGTCCTTAATGGCACCAAAGATAATTTTTGCATTTGGGTCAACCGACTCAGTGATTATTTTTGCTGCCTCGTGCACCTCGATCATGCCCAAATCATCACCTCCGGCAATCGCAAAGAGTACGCCCTTAGCGCCGTTTATAGAAAGCTCAAGAAGGGGTGATGATACTGCTGCGCGTGCTGCTGCTCCTGCGCGATTCTCACCCGAAGCAATACCAATACCCATAAGTGCCGAGCCGGCATTCTCCATCACAGCACGGATATCGGCGAAGTCGACATTGATGATGCCGGGGTTGGTGATGAGATCACTGATACCCTCGACAGCTTGTTTGAGGATATCGTCGCACAATGCAAAGGCTGCTTTAAGTGTTGTATCTTTCGCTACGGTGGCCAATATACGGTCGTTCGGCACTACGATGAGCGCATCAACCTCTTTTCGCAGATCCTCCAGACCTTGTTCGGCCAAGCGCATACGCTGCTGTCCCTCGAATGAAAATGGTTTGGTGACCACTGCGACCGTGAGTGCCCCGAGTTCTTTTGCGGTTTTTGCAACAATGGGCGCCGCGCCTGTCCCAGTGCCGCCACCCATACCACATGCCACAAACACCATGTCAGATCCTTTTATAGCTTGTTGTATTTCTTCTTTAGTCTCCTCTGCTGCACGTTTCCCTAACTCGGGGTTCATGCCGGCACCAAGACCGCGAGTAAGGTTTTTGCCGATATGGATTTTTTTCTTGGCGAGTGAGTGGTGCAAATCTTGCGCGTCGGTGTTTATAGCAATAAAGTCGACACCACGAACTTTGTTCTCCATCATGTGGTTGACCGCGTTGTTGCCTGAGCCACCAACGCCCACGACGCGGATCCGTGCAAATGCTTCGACTTCTTGTTGGATTTGAGCCATAAAATAGTAGGATTCTGAATTAAGGGGTTGCGCGCAAAGTATACCACTTTACGCGGCATTGCAAACCCCGCCTGGATGGTACGGGCAGATTTGACAATTACCTGTTTTATTATGCTACGGTAAAAACTTTTTAAACCAATGCCAAACGTTTTTGAGAATATCGATCAGGTCAGTGTTCCCCGGATGTTCCAAGCCATCACCTTGCGTCATGCCCCACACAGTGAGCCCATAGGCCACTGCCCACGAGCCGTCCTTCAGCTGCATTTTGGCCCCTACACCTTCCGAGAGGCTTGCGGTACGCGAAGGAAGGCGCAATATTGCCTTGGCGATATCTGAGACAGTCTGAATAGCTGAGCCACCGCCAGTGAGTATAATTCCGGCGGGCAAAAGTTCGTCTTTACCGATTTTTTTAAGATGGCTCTCGATAAGCTTAAACATACTCGTTATTCGAGTGGCGATGAGGTCATCTATTTTCTTTTTTGGGTATGGTGCACCCAATATCGCTCCTTGTTTGAGCTGTTCAGCATCTTCAGGTGGGATGCGCAGTCCAAGCGCTAAGTCGTGGGTTATATCGCTTGCACCTACGGGGAATATTTTTATCGAAAGTGGAACACTGTCTTCAAATACAATAAGCGAAAGTGTTTCAGCGCCCATGTTTGCCAACACGCAGCCCACCCGTTTTTGCATTTTCGATAGCGCGACAAAGCTCGCCGCCAAGGGTGAAGCTACAATATCTTCGACCTCAATGCCGGCTTCTTCAACCGCAGCAACCAGGTCAGACACATGGCGCTCTTGGCATGTAATAAAAAAAGTATCAACAGCAATACGCATACCTTTCATCCCGACGGGGCTATGGCCCATCACTCGCACGCCGTCGACTGAAAAGCGGAGTGGGATAGTATGGATGATTTTTCTATTTAACACAGCAGCTGAGGGGAGTGCTTTTTCGCTTGCCGCAATGGCACGTGGTATGTCGCGGTCGGTAATTTCTGAATCTCCTCGCTCGACCACCACTTCGCCTCGTGCAAACGCCTCGTCGAGCCCAATACCACCGAGTCCAAGGTATGCGCGCTTCACTTTGACCTGGGCAGCTTTGGAGGCTTGAGCTGTGGCTGCTGCAATTGAGCGTGCTACGTCCGGTACTGAAATGATGTATCCGCTTTTAAGTCCGCGACTCTCTGCATAGCCAGTACCGAGAATGCGCGGAGCCTGCCGTGGGTCATCCGCGTTTTGTGCTATGACCACCTTAACGTGGTATGTTCCTACATCAATTCCTGTGACAATGTTATTCATTTGGGCGAAGACCGAATTGTTGCATAATTCGGCGCTCTTCGTCCTCCATTGTATCACCGTGGTCCATCCCTCGTAAGTGTAATAATCCGTGGATAAACAGGAATGCAAGATATGTGCGCTCGGTCATGCGATATTTTTTTGCTTCGCTTCTTGCTGTTTCTTTGCAGAGCAAAATCTCTCCAGAATTTTTCGAAAGCGGGAATGCAAGCACGTTGCTCGCTTTGTTTTTATTTTTTGTACGTTTAGTTACAGCGCGCATCTGCGCGGGAGACAAAAAAGCGACCGAAAGGTCGTAGGTGGGGCCAAGGATTGCAGTTTGGAGTTGTGCAAATAAAACGGCTCGGATCATTTTCGGCGATAACTTCCGCGAGCAGGACGCTCTACCATCTTACCAAGCTTAATGAGCTCTTGGACGTTTTCGCGACGGGCGATGACTTTAAGAGTTTGTTTGCGGCGCACTTCGCGTGACTTGATGCGGCCAAAGTAACGGTTGCCGCGCACACGTTGTATGAGCCCCGAGCCCTGTACACGCTTGGAAAATCGGCGGATCAAATTAACCGCTGTTTCGTTGTCGTTTTTGTTGACCTCTGCGTTTACTGCCATAGACTGAGATAATACCACCCTTTTATTGTATATGCAAAGGGTCTCACAATTTAGATCTTTATGGTTTTAAGAAAGCGGGGGAGGGCTCCCAATTGAAGGATGGTTTGGGATGAATTTTGAGTCGAGCGCACAATCACCGTGCCGTCCAGTGCTTCGCGTTGACCCATAATAAGGAGGTGAGAGACTCCAAGTGAGCGGGCAGAGTCGAGCTGGCTACCAAGGCTTTTTGCGTCGAATGATTGTGATACTGGCATGTGCGCGTGGCGCAACATGTCGACTACCGCCAGTCCTTGGAGTTTGGCACGGAGTCCTAGTTGCACGAAATATATTTTAGGTGTCGGGATTGAGGGGGTGGATGCAAAACTGGTGCGGTCAACACCTTTTTTACGGAAGAAAATACTTGCCGAGGCTGCCGCCGCATCTTTGCGGTTGGTTAGTTTGCGCACATGCTCGTCGTAGCGACCTCCGAGACCACTGAGTACGATCTCATCTTCGTCTGCAAGATCGAGTGCAAATAAAATGCGCGGCTCCCGCTCGTCTCCCATAAGAAGATCATCAAGTTCGTAGGGGAAGCCGAGTTTTTCGATATGTTCGAGTACTTCGCGGAAATGGGTGCGACTTTTTTCAGATAAGAAGTTCATCGCGCGAGGACCGTCCGAGAGTATTTGCCTGCACGTCTCGCTTTTGCACGCATACATGGCAATAGGATTATTGCTGAGATGGTCGCGGCACTCAGCTTCGAGGTTGAGAGTGTGTTTGCGTAGATAGGCAGAGAGTTCGCGCTCAAATCGCAGTTTCGAGTCGCGGTCGCCAAGTGCATTGACCCGTACACGCGATACACTATTGCCCCACTCTGTGATGATGGCAAAAAGCGTTTTAAGAAGAAGTACTTCTCCCAAACTCTCGGGTGAGCCAACCACTTGTAGTCCAAATTCTCCTGTCTCCTTTGGAGTGTATTGCTGTGGTGTGTGGCACGATGTGGGTGTGGCATAAAAAGCTAACACAGGCTCGTTGGGTGCTTTGGCGTATGACATGCATATTTGCGCTGTAGTAGTGAATGAATGTTGGTTTGATGCGCGGCTGGGGCGAATGCGGTCGATGATGGGTACTGCGCGCTCAATATCGCGCATAGGTCGGAATCCATAAAATGATGCAACCTCAGAGGCGTGTGTGATAAAAGAGGTCGCGCTTTTTTCTTTGGCGGAGTTGCTTTTTTGTGTGGTGGATGATCTCACGTTACTTAAAATTCGAAAGACTTCCAGGAGAAAAAGCAATAGTATCGAGGGGCAATAAGCGCAAGAATGTGTGTCCTACAATGTCTGCGCGCGGCAACATGCCCCATGTGCGCGAATCAGAACTCTCGGGGCGATTGTCACCCATCACAAAATAGTTGCCGAGGGGTATGGTGTATGTTTGTGGCCCGCCATTACCATGATTTACCACGTATGATTCCGTCAAAGCCTCAGTGGTTCCATCGGTATGGGTGATGGTGATACCATTATCACCAATAATCACCGTCTCGCCTGGCAAACCTATGATGCGTTTGATAAAAAACTGCGAAGGGTCTTTGGGATAGCGAAATACGATAACATCACCGCGTGCAGGTGGTACAAAACGATATGAAAGTTCGTCGACGATGAGATATTGTCCATCTTGAAATGTCGGTACCATCGATGCGCCCGAGACAATAAATGGTTGTGCAACAAAAAGTCGTATAGGGATAACGACAACGAGTGCGATGAAGGCAAATTTAAGAAGTTCGGTGAAAAAATTCTCACTGTTCTCCTTAGGCATGCAACTATTGTATACCTGTGTTCGTGTTGCGCAAGTCCAACACTACGATGGGCGAGTTTTTTTAGTATTTTTTATGTCACTGTGGTGTGGGTGGAAGTATTTTGATAGACTAAACCAACATGAAATGGATAGTAGCTGGCCTTGGGAACCCTGGTGAAGAGTATGTCGGCACTCGCCACAATGTTGGGCGTGAGTTTTTGATGGCGCTCGAGAAAAAACTACCAGCAGGTGTTGAGGTTGTCTTACCTGATACATACATGAACGATTCGGGGAAGGCTTTTATAAAATTAGTGAAGTCCAAAAAACAAGCTGAGCAGTTAGTGGCGCTGCAAGATGAGCTCGACTTACCCTTGGGTAAGGTAAAACTATCGTTTGGAAGCTCATCTGGCGGGCACAACGGCATCAATTCAATACAAAAAGCACTCAAAACCAAAGATTTTGTGCGCATCCGCATTGGCATCTCGCCCGCAACACCCAAAGGTAAGCTCAAGAAGCCGGATAGTAAAAAAGTTGTCGACTTTGTGTTGGGTAAATTTAAACCCACAGAACTCGAGGTGCTCAAAAAAGCCCGGAAACTCGTCGAGGAAGCAATCACGCTTTTAGTAACCGAAGGTCGCGAAAAAGCGACTATGGTCATACACTCTAAAATAACTTAAATAATGTAGACACCTAGTGTCTACATGTCTCTACAGTTTAATTTATTCATATTTAGTGTCAGTAAAAAATAAAAGGCCCGCACGAATGTGTGGGCTCTAGGGCGACACTCTCTGGTTACTAGGTGATGGGTGCTTCGAAACTACTCAATCGGTACCGATAGTTCTCGAACTTCGTTCCTTCAAGCCCGACAGTCCAACACAGATCGGCGGCTGGGTCGATAGGGAGTTTGTCTGCTGGTTCGCGCAGCTCTTCAAGAAAAAC
>CAZDPP010000035.1:0-6481 GCA_964507495.1 uncultured Candidatus Saccharibacteria bacterium | reverse complement strand
CCGATGTAAACCGTTGGGCCAACAAAATCGCCGAGTCGGATGCGTTTATTATTGTCACTCCAGAATACAATCACGGATATCCGGCGTCTCTGAAGAACAATATTGATTATCTCTACAAGGAGTGGAACAACAAACCGGTTTGCTTTGTGTCCTATGGTTCGACCGGAGGTGCTCGTGTGATTCAACAATTGCGCGAGGTTTCAATAGAGCTTCAGATGGCTCCTATTAGAAATAGTGTACACATCATGGCACCTTGGTTTTTGACTGAAGCAGACGGCTCACTAAAAACCGGAGCATTCGATACAAATGTAAAGTCCGCACAGAGCATGCTCACACAACTGGTATGGTGGGCCAAGGCTTTGAAGGAAGCTCGGGAATAATACTATAAACTATGATTAATATATTTATTGTGTTTGCTGTCATTGTGGGGCTCTGGTCTGCGTGGGGTTTCTTTGGCTCTCGCGTCGAGCAGGCCGACTATACTGTCCTTGAGAAAAAGGATGGATATGAGATACGCGAATATCCAGCCCATATCGTCGCGCAAACTACCGTACAAGGCTCGTATGCAGAATCGATGAGTAATGGATTCAGGATTGTAGCTGGGTATATTTTCGGTGAGAATACCAAAAAAGAGAGCATTGCCATGACCGCTCCAGTAGTTTTGCAAAAAGGAGAGGATGAAAAAAGGTCAGAACGTATCGCCATGACCGCTCCGGTTGTGGCGACAACTGAGGGCGACTCGCAGATAGTGTCTTTCGGCATGCCTCGCTCATATACACTTGAGACATTACCGACACCAAAGGACTCCCGAGTAAAGATCGTGATGATTCCTACCAAGAAATATGCGGTGATGCAATTCTCGTGGTATCGCTCGGATGCGCGGATCAAGCAGATGCAAGAGAAACTACTCTCTGCTCTGCACCGTGATGGGGTCGTGGTGCGGGGCAACACAGCATATGCTGGGTACAATGCGCCATGGACCCCGCCGTGGATGACCCGCAACGAAGTGTTGGTGGAAATTACTAATTAATTTTTTATGATATGTTCATAAAACTTTTTGCGATTGCGCTCCCAACATTTTTTGCCATGGACATGGTGTGGCTCGGGCTTGTGGCCAAGGATTTTTATCGCACGCAAATCGGCACGCTTCTGAAGAGTGATATAAACTGGGCGGCCGCAGCTTTCTTTTATCTGATATTCATTGTCGGCCTTGTGACCTTTGTCATCGCGCCCGCTGTAGAAAAAGGATCATGGGCGCACGCACTGGTCTTTGGTGCGTTGTTTGGGTTGGTTTGTTACGCCACCTACGACTTGACCAACTTGGCGGTGGCAAAAGATTGGCCTCTTTTGGTGACCATTGTGGACTTGGTGTGGGGTGCGGCCTTGGGAGCCTCTGTTTCGACTATTACGTACTTTATTGCACGTAGTATCGGCGCGTGAGCCGCGCTTTATGTACTTCCTCTACATACTTGAGTGTTTAGATGGTTCGCTCTACACCGGCATCACGACCGACGTGGCGCGCAGATTTCTCGAACATACCCATAAGATGGGCGGGCACTACACCAGCGCTCGCGGCGCCAAACAAATTATCTACACCGAAGAGTATCCCAACCGCTCACTAGCATCCAAGAGGGAAGCAGAGATAAAAAAGTGGCCTCACAAAAAGAAAATACGTTTACTGAAAGACAAAAAAGATATAACATAATGAAAATGTTTAGACATATCGAATTGCACGCGCAAGGCTCGGGCACGCAACTCAACTGGTTGCGTGCCGCGGTGCTCGGCGCCAACGACGGTGTGGTGTCTGTGGCCTCCATCGTAGTCGGTGTTGCTGCTGCATCTGAGTCGGCTGGGTTCATCTTGACCGCAGGAGTGGCCGGCCTTGTTGCAGGTGCGCTCTCGATGGCAGTCGGGGAGTATGTCTCGGTCAGTACTCAGCGCGATACCGAGCGCGCTTTGCTTGAGAAAGAGCGTCTCGAGTTGCTCAACTCGCCCGAAGCCGAGTTGGAAGAGCTTGCCACGCTCTACAAGGCCAAGGGTCTCTCAGACGAAACCGCGCATGTGGTTGCCCGCGAGTTGACAGCGCATGATGCTTTTGCGGCGCATGCCGAGGTCGAGTTGCACATCGACCCCAACGATCTTACTAACCCATGGCACGCTGCATTTGCATCGGCTGCAGCATTTCTCTCGGGAGCCATCATCCCACTTATTGCAATCGTGCTTCCTCCGGCCTCGATCCGCATCTCCATCACCTTTATCTCCGTATTGTTGGTGTTGATATTGACAGGCACACTCAGTGCCTATGCCGGCGGGGCCAACAAAACAAAGGCAACCCTCCGTGTAGTCTTGGGCGGCATTGTTGCCATGGTTGTGACTTTTGGTATCGGAAAGATTTTTGGTGTGGTGGGTATCTAGTGTGGGGAAAAACAAAACTCGTCGTATACTAAAGTCATGCTCAAAACACTCGTCAGTTTTTTTGATACATTAGAAGACCGTATACGTATTTCGCTGAGTCATTGGCCCATTACCTACGCGTTTGTGGGCGGTGTCGGTATTGTATTGTTTTGGAAGGGGGTATGGGAGACCGCCGAAGTATTTCCATTTTTGTTTGGGCCGGCATCTATTTTGCTTGGAGGTACTATTTTGTTGCTTAGTGGGCTCTTGGTGTCGTTCTTTATAGGAGACAGCATCATCCTCTCTGGGTTCAAGCACGAAAAAAAGTTGGTAGAGAAAACCGAGACAGAGATCCGCTCCGAGAAAAACACCATGCAGGACATATTACTCAAACTCAATGCGATAGAGGCTGCGTTGCGCGCGCCAGAAAAGACAGAGAAAAAGCGAATCAAAAAAGAAAAACCTCCCGTTGTAAAAATTGTAAAAGAGATCTAGTCTGCGCGTTGTGCGGCTGCGGTGCCGGCGACAAACCCAGTCGTCCAACACAACTGCAAACTATACCCGCCAGATGGCCTGTCGATGTTGAGCACGTCACCTATCAAAAACAAATTGGGATACAAGCGCGACTGCATTGTCTTGAAATCTACTTCACTCAGTACCACGCCTCCGCTGGTGATGATGGCTCGGTCGGTGCCGAGCAATTTCTCAACCATAAGCGGCACGCTCTTGAGCAGGTGCACCAAGTGTAGACGTTGCTCACGCGTGATGCTGTGGCAGCTAACCTCAGGCGCAACCCCCGACATCTCGGCCAAGATGGGAGCTAGTGCCGCGGGCACCACGTCGGCAAGCGCGTTGCGCAGTTTCTTTTTGTCGTGTGTTTTAAACAATTCCTGCAATTTCGTATTAAGCGTTGCGTAGTCCTCCCCAGGCAAGAGGTCAAGCGAGAGCGCGACTTCGCCATATTGCAACAATTCGCCAATATCGCGACTCATGTTCAAGATGAGTGGGCCGCTGAGCCCTACGTGTGTAAAAAGCAGCTTGCCTCTGGCCTCTTGCTGCTTGATACCATTTTGTAGCACCACCACTTTGGCCGCGAGGCTTATGCCTGCGAGTTTTTTGACCCATGCCTCGCGCGTGGCCACTGGCACTAAAGATGGTGTGGGCACCACCACGTCGTGGCCAATTGTTTTGAGCCATGCATAGGCGTCGCCGGTTGAGCCAGTCTCGGGCCGCGAGGTGCCGCCGGTTGCTATGATAATGTTCTTTGCACGGATGATTCGTTTGTTTTTTAATTCCACCCCCACCAACGCCTTACCCTCTTTTACTAAACCAACAACGGGAGAGTTTGATCGTACGGTGACCTTTTGCTCACTCACATATCCAACCAATACGTCCCACACACTCTGTGCAGTGTTGCTGGTAGGGAAGACGCGCAGTTCGTTTTCAACCTTGGTGGGCATGCCGCGGGCGTGAAAGAAATCGAGCGACTCTTTGACGCTCCACTGCGAAAACGCCGAGAAAAGAAATTTGCCGTTGCGGCGGAATTTCTCTAAAAACATTCTTGTATCAAGTTGTGCGTTGGTGACGTTGCAGCGGCCGCCGCCAGTGATGAGCAGCTTGCGACCAAGTGTGGCGTTTTTCTCTAGCAGCAACACGCGCGCACCCAGCTCGGCAGCACGCCCTGCCGCCATCATGCCTGAGGGCCCGCCACCTATAACAATTACATCCCACTCATCGCTCATGTCGCCATCCTAGCAGAAAACTGCCGAAACACCTCGTTTGGGTTAGAATGGATATACTACTCATCACACCATCTATATGACAACCGAAGAATTTAAAATCGATGGCAAAGACTTGCGTGCGCGGGTCAAAGAACTCATACGCGAGGGCAACATTCGCCGCATCACAATCAAAAACGAAAAAGGTAAGAGTATACTCGAAATACCTCTGACGTGGGGTGCGGTCGGTGCCTTTGTGGCACCTGTCTTGGCAGCGGTAGGGGCCGCGGCAGCCCTGCTCGCCAAGTGCTCGATAGTGGTGGAGAAGAAATAAAAGAAGAAGCATGAGGTACTTTGTCGACAATTTTGAAAAGGTGTACAACAAAGAAAATCCTTTCGGCTTCTTCCCCGCGTGGAACTATTATCCAAAAACTGGTACCCATGTCGGCACCGACTTTAGGGTTGTCATAGGGACACCGATTTTTGCCCCTGTTGATGGAGAGCTGTTTAAGGCAAGCGTAAGCGGGGCGAAGGGGAATGTAGGAATTTATATTTTTGACTACAAAGGAGTTACGTGGGGGTTGGAATTGTGCCACCTACGAGAGCTCCCCAAGCTCGGTATATATAAGGAGGGCGAGGTCATCGCATATTCAGGAAACACAGGCAGCGCCACAACCGGGGCGCACCTCCACGCCGTGCTCCATCGCGACGCCCAAGTGACGGCACACTACGAGCTGCTCCAAAGCCGAGCAGCGTTTCTCCAATTAGAAAAAGATGGCGCGATTGTCGACTGCTTGCGGTGGTTTTGTGACAACATTAAAAAAGAGGCGGTCGATGTTGTTGATGTTGTAGAGGTCGTAGACACGCCAACCCCGACTCCAGACCCGACCCCAACCCCAACCCCTGTTCAACCAACACCTGCCCCACAGAAAGACAATAAGAGTACAAAAAATTTGTTTAGTAAGGTTATAGACTTTGTAAAAGCTCTTATAAGCAGGCTAAGAGGCAAGGCCTAGCCTTTTTGCGCCTTTGTTTTGAGCAAAAGGGGAGTATACTGGGCCCATGATGCAAAAAATAAAAATAGAGAATCATACCCTCTCGGGCGGCGTGTGGATGGCAGCATGGCTCTTTACTATCGGGCTGCTCAACCTCTCGTTTTGGCAAGGCGTCTTGGCTATCCTCATCTGGCCGTACTACCTCGGCGTCTTCTGCGCCGGTTTGTGGCAGTAAAGACTTATAGCGGTATAGAATAGAAAAAATAAAAATTAAGTTTAATCAAAATCTTTAAAAGACGCGCTACGTTTGACGCTTCCATTATAGACTTTTGACCGATAGTAAAGCGCAGTAAGTAGGAACAATAAGGAAATGAGTGTAAACACAATTGCGCTGCTAGTAATTGAGCCATTTGGCACAGAGAGAAATCTTGCGGTCCAAAAGCCAGTCGCGATCGATGCCATTACAGAAAATAGGAACGTAAAAATTTCGTAATGTCTAAGTTCGTTGCCTTGTACTAATTCAATATTAATATGCGAAGGCATATGTATTTCAACTAAAGGTTTTGAATCGTCATGTAATTGCGATGAGGTATTTTTCTTCATAATTGAGTGTAGTTTTTGAATAATAATCCAGACAACAAGACCTTCTTGACGAGAGTATATTGTGAAATTTGCACTGTCAAGTTAACACATGCTAACTTGTTTTATTTAATGAGGCATGCTAATATGCCTCTATGTCAATAAATAAGGCTCAATTCATCACTTCTGCGGAGATGGCAAAAATGCTGGGAATCAGCCGTGTTGCCATTCATAAACAGATCGTGGACGGTAAGATCCCGGCTGAAAAGGTGGGGCGAAACTACCTGATCCCCAAATCGGCTCTTCCTGCCGATCTTCAGGAGCGAATAAAGGGTGAGCAACAGAAAGCTACAAAAATGGTGCTCGAAAAAAATAGTCACCACGACCTCGATTTCGAGAAGGAGCTCTGGGCGGCGGCTGATAAGCTCCGTGGCAACATCGATGTCTCCGAATACAAAAACATCGTTCTTGGTCTCCTCTTTTTGAAATACATCTCCGACGCTTTTTATAAGCGTCGCGAGGAGCTTGATTCATTCACTCGTGATTCGAAGAACGAGGATTTTTATGTGAAGGATGACAAGGCTCGTGCACAGATTCTGGAAACGAAAGATTTCTATAAAAGCGTTGGTGTGTTTTATGTTCCAGAAAAATCACGTTGGGAATACTTGCAGACCAAGACAATGCAATCTGATATTGGTCAGGTGCTTGATAAGGCAATGGATCTTATCGAAGACGATAATCGTGCTGAGCTTGAAGGTGTGCTCCCGAAAATTTACACCCGCACAACTCTTGATC
>CAZDPP010000034.1:0-6528 GCA_964507495.1 uncultured Candidatus Saccharibacteria bacterium | reverse complement strand
ACACACACAGCGACATTTTAACACTCGACCGCATAACTACACTCACTGATTTTCGCAAGGGACTCTATGATGTGTTGGTGGGCGTCAACTTGCTGCGCGAAGGGTTGGACTTGCCTGAGGTTGAGTTGGTCGCGATACTTGATGCCGACAAAGAAGGTTTTTTGCGCTCAGAGACATCACTCATTCAAACTATTGGCCGTGCTGCGCGTAACATACACGGTCGTGTGATATTGTATGCCGACCAGATGACCGGCTCCTTGGAGAAGGCGATAGGCGAGACCAACCGCCGCCGCACCATACAACTCGCCTACAACAAAACGCACAACATCACCCCTGTCACCATCAAGAAAAATATTAAAGATATAACCGAAGAGTTGCGTACCGAGCACGGCAAAGCCATCGGCACTCTGCTTGAGGTTGATCGCGGTCTCTACAAACAGAATCCAAGAGCGTTTATTGCACAAAAGAAACGCGACATGACCGAAGCTGTCAAGAATCTCGATTTCGAAACTGCCGCTATTATTCGTGACGAGATAGCGGTGCTCATGGGTAAAACGGTTGAGAAAAAACCTGTAAAAAAGAAAGGCAAAAAATAGCTTTCTGTGGTATAGTATTCGCACACATACAACCCCTAGGAGCAATCCGTGGGGTGTTGTGTATGGTCTATCCACACAAACTTGTGTATCCCTCGACAAGCTCGGGACAAGCTGTGCGGCATAATAGGAAGATTCATGGAAGATAAAATTACAATCAAAGGGGCAAAAACACATAATTTAAAAAATGTGTCTTTGTCGATCCCGCGCAACAAGATGGTGGTTTTTACTGGGCTCTCTGGCTCGGGTAAATCGTCACTCGCATTTGATACTATTTTCGCCGAAGGGCAGCGCCGCTATATCGAAAGTTTGTCTGCCTATGCGCGCCAATTTCTTCGCCAGATGCAAAAGCCCGACGTCGAAGAAATTACCGGCCTCTCACCCGCAATATCAATCGACCAAAAATCGCGCAGCAACAACCCGCGCTCAACAGTGGCAACTATTACCGAGATTTATGACTATATGCGCATTTTATTTGCGCGTGTGGGCAAACCACACTGTCTTGTGTGTGGTCGAGAGATCCGCAAGCATAGCAACGAGGAGATTATCCAAAGTATTGTCGAGAGTGTGACTGCGCGCTCAAACTCGGGCAAGGCCAAAAAACGTGAGGTGATGGGAGTTGAAATTATAGACGAGACGGTCAAAATCATGGCGCCCATTGTAGTGGGCCGTAAGGGCGAATACTACCAACTACTTTACGATCTGCTGGGCAAGGGTTATGAGCGTGCGAAAGTGGATGGTGAGTTTAAAAATTTGCGCGAGCAGATTATTTTGGCAAAGCACAAAAAGCACGACATCTCGGTGGTGGTGGATGAGATTCTGATATCAGACTTTACCAAAGTGGCCACCAAGGCGGCGGCACTCGAGCGACTCTCGGAGTCGGTCGAGCGAGCATTGCAAGAAACCGATGGGTTGGTGCAGATCGAAGATGCAAATGGTGAGCGCTTGGTGTCGGCCAAATTTATGTGTGCCTATGACGGGTTTTCGTTCCCCGAGGTTGAACCGCGCCTCTTTTCATTTAACTCGCCCTATGGCGCGTGCCCAGCATGTAATGGCCTCGGTACCAAACACTTCTTTAGTGATGAGCCATGCCCTGTGTGCGTAGGCCGGCGCCTGCGCCCTGAGGCACTTAACGTGTGGCTGGGCGAGAAAACAAACATTGTTGACCTCACAAACAAGTCTATTAAAGAGGGCTACGATTTTTTTACTACGCTTGAATTATCAAAAAAAGACCACGAGATTTCAAAAACAGTGATCAAAGAAATCACGGCACGTCTAAAGTTTATGCTTGATGTGGGGCTCGATTATCTCACCCTCGACAGGCGCGCAAACACGCTCTCCGGCGGCGAAGCACAGCGTATCCGCCTTGCGTCGCAACTTGGCTCGGGGCTTGTGGGCGCACTCTATGTACTCGACGAGCCGACCATTGGGTTGCATCAGCGCGACAACGAGAGGTTGATCAAAACGCTCATCAATTTGCGCGATTTGGGCAACACCATCATCGTGGTTGAGCACGATGAAGACACTATTTATGCGGGAGATTATTTGGTCGACATTGGTCCTGGCGCTGGTGTGCATGGTGGTGAGGTGGTGGTTGCGGGTGACCTCGAAAAATTACTTACCGCCAAGAAAAACGATAGCGGCTCACTAACGCTTGCGTATCTGCGCGGCGAGAAAGAGGTTCCTGTGCCAGAAAAGAGGCGCGACAAAGACCGTGGTTCGCTCAAGGTACAGGGTGGTAAGGCTTTTAATATCAAAAATCTTTCGGCCGAGGTGCCGCTAGGGCGTTTGGTGGTGGTCACGGGTGTGTCGGGTTCGGGCAAATCGACGTTTCTCTATGAGATTTTGTACGAGAATTTGCGTGCGCGATTTGATAAGCGATATCGTTCAAACAAAGTATTTAATGCGGCAAAGTTTGAGGGCGCAGAACATCTCTCGCGTGCCATACTCATAGACCAGGGCCCTATTGGCCGCACACCGCGCAGCAACCCCGCAACCTACACAGGTTCGTTTACGTTCATTCGTGATTTGTTTGCGACAACAGGTGAGGCGCGTGCGCGCGGGTGGAAATCGAGCCGATTTTCGTTCAACGTGCCGCAAGCGCGTGGAGGTGGGCGTTGCGAGACATGCGAGGGCAATGGCACCATTGCGGTTGAGATGCACTTTTTGCCCACCGTGTATGTGACGTGTGATGTGTGTTTGGGTAAGCGATTTATGAAAGAGACGCTCGAGGTAAAATATAAAAAGAAGAGTATTTACGATGTACTCAAAATGACCGTGGAGGAAGCCCTCACATTCTTTAACGACATTCCGGCGATTTATGACAGACTCAAAACACTCGATGAGGTGGGGCTTGGGTACCTCGAGCTTGGGCAGTCGGCAACCACACTCTCAGGCGGCGAAGCACAACGTGTCAAAATCTCAGCCGAGCTATATCGCCCGCATTTGCAAAAAACAATTTACCTGCTCGACGAGCCAACAGTGGGCTTGCACTATGAGGATGTGCAGAAATTGATCGATATCCTCAATAGGTTGGTGGCGGCAGGCAACAGTGTGGTTTTGATTGAGCACAATATGGACATCATTAAAAGCGCTGATTACGTACTCGACTTTGGTCCCGAGGGTGGGGTGGGGGGCGGCACACTGGTGGCCAAAGGAACTCCCGAGGATATTGCCAACAACAAACACTCCCACACCGGAAAATATTTAAAGCGAGTATTAAGGGGGAAATAAGTATGGCGTATGACTCTCGAGGAATTCAAAAAGAAAAGTAAAAAGATTCCCGACGCACCGGGGGTGTATTTCTTTTTGGGCAAACAAAAGGAATTGCTGTATATCGGTAAAGCAACGTCGCTGAAGAGTCGTGTGCGGAGTTATTTTGCGTCTGATCTGCACAAAACTCGTGGGCCCATCATCACGGCAATGGTGGAGAAGGCCAAAAGTATTGAGTGGCGCCAGACCGATTCGGTGTTGGAGGCGCTCTTGCTTGAAGCGAATCTCATCAAAACCCATAAACCGCGCCACAACACCGACCTCAAAGACGATAAAAGTTTTAACTACGTTGTCATCACCAAAGAGGATTTTCCTCGGGTGTTGTTGGTAAGAGGGAAAGAGTTGGAGAACGCTTCGGCAGTAAAAGATTTTACTTTTGGGCCGTTTCCACACGGGAGTCAACTCAAAGAGGCGCTCAAGATAATCCGCAAAATTTTCCCATATCGTGACACCTGCACTCCTGGGATAGGGAAACCATGCTTCAATCGCCACATAGGATTGTGCCCAGGGGTATGTTCGGGCGAGATAACAAAAACAGAGTATAGAAAAATAATCAAACGCATCACACTTCTGTTTCAAGGCAAAAAGAATGTGCTCCTCAAAAATCTTGAGCGCGACATGAAGCTGGCTGCCAAGCGCGAGCAGTTTGAAGAAGCTGCGCGCCTGCGAGGCCAGGTGTTTGCACTCAATCACATCCAAGACGTCTCGCTCATTAAGGACGAGTATCGTCGACTTGATACCTCTGGTACGCATAATCGTATCGAGGCATATGATGCAGCCCACCTCGGCGGCACGGCTGCTGTGGGGGTGATGGTGGTGGTACAAAGCGGCTTGGCACAAAAAGCCGAATATAGGCTTTTTCACATCAAAGAGGCAAAAGCGGGAGACGATGTCGGCGCCTTGCGCGAGATTTTGTCGCGCCGTCTGGGCCACACCGAGTGGCCCTATCCTCGGGTGATTGTGATAGATGGCTCTACGGGGCAGATAAATGGTGCCAAAAAAGTGTTGCAAGAGTTCTCGCTCTCCATACCGCTAGTTGGCGTGGTTAAAGATGAAAAACATCGCCCACGCGCCATCCGTGGCCTCAACGAATTATTGCTTGCCAACCCCGCCTTGGGAATAACTGAGTGTGATGTCTTGCTCGCTAACAGCGAGGCGCACCGTTTTGCAATTGGCCACCACCGCAAATTGCGCAGCAGGCAACAAGGATTGTAGTGTGTTTAGGTAGAGCGGTACATTGTAGATAGACTTGTAACCTCCCATGGCGAGATAGGTTATACTGCATATATGCGAAAAGTTGTTGGAGTATTACGTGGAGGGCCGAGCAGTGAGTATGAAGTCTCACTCAAGAGTGGTGCAGCAGTACTTGAGGCGATAGATAGAGAAAAATATGAACCCCGCGATGTGTTTATTGGTCGCGATGGGCAGTGGCATGTGCACGGTATCCCCATGTCACCCGAAAAAGCTCTGCGTGGAGTCGATGTGGCGTTTAATGTCATCCACGGCCAGTATGGTGAAGATGGCCAACTGCAGCGTATCCTCGAGGGGTTGGCTGTGCCTTATACAGGTTCCGACACCTTGGCATCAACCATTGCTTTCAATAAACAGCACACCAAAGATCTTGTTTCTAAAATGGGAGTCAAGGTGGCAGATGGCATGGTGGTGGAGCGCCCGCCAGTTGGCGGAGATGACCTCGAGCAACTCGCGCTATCGCTATTTCGTTCGTTCCCGCACCCAGCCATTGTAAAGCCGGTTATTGGAGGCTCATCAGTGGGGATGACTATCGTTAATAATTATCATGACTTGGAAGCCGGGCTTGCAAAAGCTTTTGCAATTACACCTCGAGCACTTATTGAGGAATATATTGCAGGACGAGAAGCTACGGTGGGGATTGTTGATGGATTTCGTGGCGAGAAATCATATGCACTGTTCCCGGTCGAGATCATCCCGCCTCCTAAACACGGATTCTTTTCCTACGATGCCAAGTATGGTGGCGAGAGTATTGAGCGTTGTCCTGGCAATTTTTCAGAACAAGAAAACGAGCAGTTAGTGCGTTTTGCAAAATTGGCTCACGAAGGCCTTGGCCTCTCACACTACTCGCGTTCTGATTTTATTGTATCCAAGAGGGGTATCTACTTCCTTGAGATAAACAGTGCTGCAGCCTGCGGGCTCACCAACGAATCGCTATTTCCAAAAGCCCTCCGCGCGGTCGGCTCGAGCCTCAAGGAGTTGGTGAGTCACGTGGTTGAGCTTGCTCATAAGGGAGAGAAAAGGTAATCTGCTGTATGGAGGGGGATAGTTTGGCCGATAAAAAATGTATTCCGTGCGAGCAAGGCGCAGAGCCTTTGCTGCCTGAGCAGGCACAAGAGCTGATGGCGCATCTCAACCCTCCTTCGCGGGACGCTTCGGACGGGCGAAGCGATTGGTCGCTCATCGACGAGGCGCATTTGTTGGCAAAGCACTTTACCTTTCCTGATTTTGTTCGTACGATGAAGTTCGTCAACGCAGTGGCCGCCTTGGCCGAAGAAGAGGGGCATCACCCCGACCTGACTATCTCATACGGCAGTGTGACGGTGGAGTTGATGACGCACTCAATCGGCGGGCTGTCTGAGAATGATTTCATCTTGGCGAGCAAGATTGATAAGATAGAAAAGTAGCATGGAGTAAAAAGGGCCCTTAGCTCATTTGGTAGAGCGCCTCATTTGCAATGAGGAGGTGACCGGTTCGATCCCGGTAGGGTCCACCCAAAGAAACATCGGCGGAAAATGAAGAAGGGGTCGCCCATGACAGGCGTTGTTATAGACGCACAAAGTGGGGACGAGGTGCATGAGCGTGTCGTCAAAATCAATAGCAATCACTTTTCGCAACGGTTTGGTGGAGGACTTCATGCATAGCTTTCATCTTAACTGTAAGGCATAGCGTATACCTCAACAACGCTTGATTAAGTTACAACATAATTTGACGGATATGAATATTAATGTTTAAATGCACTCTGAGCGTTCTTTGTGAACGTTAAATAGACACAGGAGGCGAACGTGTCTGAGGTTGTCAAATCTCTGATCGATCAGCACAGGCTCAACATCGAGCGTATCGCACGCGATGCGCTCGACCAGATAGTCAAAGCGGAGGATACTTTCAACACCTCTATTTTCGAAGAATTGGG
>CAZDPP010000033.1:0-6650 GCA_964507495.1 uncultured Candidatus Saccharibacteria bacterium | reverse complement strand
TTTGTCCGCGCTCTTGAAGTCCTCGCGCAAGATGATTGGTTTGAATTTTGGATTTTTAGACTCCGGCCAGAGTATTGTCATCCCACCCTCACCTCCGCGGCCTGGGCGGCGCTCAAGACGCTTGACGGTGACCATGTCGTTTACAATTGCAGCCACCCTGTCGCCGTTTTGTGCATCCTCAGTAAAACGAATGAGCACATAGTCGCCCGTATTGATACCAGCGTCGTTCATCGAGTCGCCTATAGCGCGTACAGCCACGATGTCTCCACCCATCTCCTCGACAATGCCTTTGTCGATCTCTAGAAACTCGTCGTGTTGCTCTTGCGCATAGAGGCTCAAGTCGTCGCAGCCGACGTTAGCGATGACAGGCACGCTCACAGTGCCCCACCCACCATCGACGTTTTGCAGCTCGATGTTGCGGTGGGCATTTTTGCGACGCACAATGTAGCCTTTTCTCTCGAGGATTTCTAAATATTGTGTCACAGTGCGTAGTGACTTGCATTGCAGCTCGTCACGCAATTCTTCAAGTGTTGGGGGTTCATTTTCTTTGCTGATAAAATCGCGCACGGCGGTTAATACGCGTTGTTGTTTGTATGTAAGCTGGTTCATAATCTAGCGAGTGAGCGAATAAAAATTTGTTTTTAATTCCGAGCGGATTATATGAGCCGAAGTGCTCATATACACACAATTTACCATACAAATTGTGTACTCAAGGTACAAAAATACACAACTTTGGGGATAATAAAATAGGGATGCTTGTATAAAAATGTTAAACCCCCACTTATTTAAAGTGAGGGGTGAGTTGTCCCAGGGCCGAAGCCCTGGGAACAACCACGAGAGACCAGCGAAACGGCCGCATGCCGCCTTCAGGCCGTGCTGCAGTTGAGCACGGCGGACTTCGAGTGGGCGTCGGCCCGGCAGTCGCCGACGACGACGACGAGGTTCTGGACGATGGCGCCACGGGCGCCGAGGAAGGTACACATATCAAAATCCTCTGCTGTTGTCGAGGTGTCCTCAAAGTTTTCTTCCTACGACCGCTAAGAAGCGGCGCAAGCCTCGGAGGACTCCCTAACTGTATACTATTCATTTTTGCTGTCAATGTTCGCACAGACAGCCGGTGTGGGTAATAAAAAAGTTTTATTTACGCAACGCAGACATACAGCGCAAACATGCATCTTGGCCGGGACGAGTTTTAAGATAGCGGTTAGAGCATGAGCAGATCAAAATCGCCGTTTTGTGCGGTTTCTCTATCCAGTGGCCATCCTGTTGGAATGTTTTGCTTGGGCCCCGCATCTGTGGATTTGGTTTGCGGATCTCGTCTTTTTTAGTGTCTGTTTTTTTAGCATCCATACAAGTATTCAGTTAGCGACCCTCAATAAACGTCAGTGCCTTACCTTTTTTGCCAGCGCGTCCTGTGCGGCCGATGCGGTGGATATAGTCCTCGTGAGTTGAGGGCAAGTCGTAATTTATAACATGTGAGACTCCACTGATGTCGAGCCCGCGAGCTGCGACATCGGTGGCAACGAGGATGCGCACGTGGTCGCGCTTAAAGAGGTCAAGTGCTTTTTGGCGTTTACTCTGTGTTTTGTTGCCGTGTATAGACTCAGCTTTAAAGCCTTTCTCGACGAGCACCTTCGAAAGTTTCTCTACCCCGTGCTTGGTGCGACCAAAGATGAGCACCTTATTAAACTCTGGCTGGATGAGCAGGTCGTGCAATACATCGAGCTTGTTTGCGCCCGAGGGCACACGCACGACGTCTTGCTCGATCGATGCGGCGGTCTCGCGAGTTTTGACAGAGATACGCACTGGCTCGCGCAAAAACTCACCTATCAATTTTTCGATCTCAGTTGAGAGCGTTGCCGAGAAAAAGAGTGTGTGGCGAGGAGACGGAAGGAGCGAAAGTATGGTGCGCATGTCTGCAATAAAGCCCATGTCGAGCATGCGGTCGGCCTCGTCGAGTACCGACACCGTAAAGCTCGATAGGTTGAGCGCGCGGCGCTCGAGCAGGTCTTTGAGGCGGCCAGGGGTACCTATCACAAACGGTGGTTTGCGGCGAAGTGCTCCCATTTGTAGACCAATTGAGGCCCCACCCACACAAATGGCCGCCTGCATCTGGAGCCCTGGGGTAAAGCCCGCGAGTTCGTCGCCTATTTGCTGCGCGAGTTCGCGTGTTGGCACCATGATGAGCACTCGCTCGTTGCGATTGAGAAGTACTTTGTTTATAAGAGGGATCAAAAATGCAGCGGTCTTCCCTGTGCCGGTGTTGGCGATCCCCACGACGTCGAGCCCGCGAAGGATGTGTGGGATGGCGCGGTCTTGGATGGGGGTCGGGTCGATGTAACCCTTTTTGATAATGTTTTGCTTGAGGCGATCATCAATAGCAAAGTCGGCAAAGTGATGCTCGGGCACAAAGTGCTCGACAGCCTCGGTGATGACCGCCTTGTTTATAAAACGAGAAACATCAAATGTGGGTGCACCGCGGTTAAATTTGCCGCGATTACGGCCGCCACCGTACGCGGGGCGGCTTGAGCGAGCATAGGGGCGGCCACCTGCGGAGACCCCCGAGCGGTGTGAGCCCGCGGGGCGCGGCGAAGAGCCTTGGTAAGGCCTGCGTGGGAATGTGTTCCCACTAAAATTCTTTTTCGGTTCTGCTGGCATTGAGGTGCTATAATAATATATCGCAGCCCCTTTGTCAATCAGCACAAGACAAAACAAAAAACCGCCCCCACTTCGCCAGTTGGCGAATCGCGTAGAGCGGTTCTTTGTTTGAGACGCTTATGCGCGTGACACGTTCACTGCACTTGGGCCCTTCTCTCCATCGACAACCTCAAACGACACCATGTCGCCTGTTTTCAAATCGTCGAAAGCTACACCATTGAGCTCTTTGGAGTGAAAAAAGAGATCCTTTGCCTCGCCTTCGCGTGCAATGAATCCAAATCCTCGGTCCGTAAGCGTCTTGATTGTTCCAGTCATTTATTTGTTTTGTTTTTCTTGTTAGAAACCCGACCTCGTTTCTTAGTCTTCTAGACTTCGTTAGTCTACTACGGACTACCCCCTATGTCAAAAGCCCTATGTCTTGGATTGTTTTTTGGGCTTGGGCGCCTTGGCCACCTTGGGCCGGCCAGCGGCATTGGCCTCGTCGGCTACACGCCACAGATACCACGACGCGGCCGATGCGTGTGAGCGCCAGCCTCGAGCCAGCGCCTCCATCTTTTTGTGATCAGGTAAACTCTTGAGATTATAAACAACCTGAAAACCCTTACGCACCCCGAGGTCGCCTGTCGGCAAAACATCCGCTCTGTGGAGTGTAAATATCAAAAACATGTGGGCCGTCCACACCCCCACCCCCTTAACCTGTACCAAATGCTCGATAAGTTCCCCGCTCTCCATGGTGTGGAGGTCGCTGTGTTTGATAGCGCCGTCTGCAAACTTTTGAGCCAAGTCTCGTATATATGATGTCTTTTGCCCAGACAATCCCGCAGCGCGCATCTTCTCTGTAGGCATCTTGAGCACTTGTGCCGGCCTTGGAAACTTTGTACCAGGAAACAACGCAACAAACCTTCCAAAAATAGTTTCAGCTGCTTTGCCCGAGACTTGTTGGTGCACAATAGAGCGTACCAAAGCCTCAAACGGCTCCCTACTGTCGTCCAAGACTGGCAGTCCGTATTTTTTAATCAACTCTTTAAAATACGGATCTTTTTTGAGTGCCTTGATTGATGTGTCCCACTGCATACTCGATAGTCTATCAAAGTATGCCTGGTGTGCTAGCGTAGCGGCGGCTTGCTGACAATTTTGATGACAGTGCTTCGCAGACTCGATGAATGTATGACGCTTGGCAACTGCGACTGCCAGTTTTTATCAGAAATGCTGATCGAAGGGTCGACACCGCGCCCCTCGATAGGTTGGCCGTCGTCGCGCAGTGTGATGTATTGCACCAACAACATTGAATATTTTTCGGCCGGGTCGATCACTGTGGTAAACGGCACCGTATTTTCCACTGTGCCCCATCCGCGTGTTTTGCCGCCCACCACAACACCGAGGTGAAATCTCTTAAACATCGCTGCTAACACCTCGGCTGTTGACTGCGTCATGTTGTCCACGAGTACAACCACCTCTTTGTATCTATCAAGCTCACCGAACTTGGGCGTCGGTGTGCGTTGTGGCTGATAGTCGCCTTGGTGGAAAAAGTCGAACGCAAATTGATTGGGCCCTATGAAGAGGCCGAGGAAATACGGCGCAAAATCGAGCGCCCCACCCGCATTACCGCGCACATCCAAGATCAAACTCTCGAACCCTTGGGTAGTTGATGCCGCTAAAATGGCATTCCCAAACTCTTGCAGAGTCGTTGGCGCGATTTTACTTATGTTGAGATAGAGAGTTTTATCCAGGCGGTGTACAAAAATAGTCGGCTCGACCTTTGCCTCGTCATACAAAGCCTTGTTGGTGGCGTTGGTGAGCACCTCTTTGGCATACGAGACTTTTTTCAATTCGGCCGCAGCTTCGGGTGTTTTTGTTTTTTCGAGTGTTGCCTTTTTTTCTTGATAGGCACTCTCGACAGCCGCGGGTGCCGCACCCGCAGCAACTCCTAAGTCTTGATACAGGTCGTGCTCGGGCTTTACGTTGGCTACCTCTTGCCTAAGTGCCACCTCTTGGCCGCCCGAGAGCAGCATGTCGCGCCCGGCAGGAGCCAAGTTGTAGAGCGCAACCTGCACCGTGCGCAGTATCAGATCTTTTTTTGCATCAGTTGAGCTTGCTACAGCAAGTGCCGCGCCGAGCATAGCCGAGACATCTGCGCGCGTGGTGGTGGCCAGTGTAGGCGGCGCATCCATGTTGGCGGCTTTGGCGACAGAGAGTTGGAAGAGTGTTGCCAATTCGCCCTCGGTTGTCTTCATCCAATAGTGCTCTTTGATGGTGTCGTATGCTTCCATCCCAAAGCGCACATATACATCCGCCTCCTCAGGAGTTTTGTATTGCACAACAGCCGCGGGTGTTGGGCGCAGGTGCGTGTATGCAGCAGCGCCAAGCGCCAACAGCATCGCAAACCCCACCACCCACACATACTTGAAACTAAATCTCATTGTTGAAACTATAGCATCAACTAATACTCAATCGTAATTGGGAATGAGATTGACGCGTCGTTCTGCGGCAGGCCGGAGGGATTATCTTTTTGCAGCACAAGTGTTGCGGGGCCGATGTATGAGTCGGGCACTTGTATATCAACCTTAAACGGCACAAACTCAGACGTCATCCACTCACCTTGCGCTTGTGCGGGCACTTGTGCCAACACCTTACCATCGCGGTCGAGTACTTTAACGGGAAACGACGCCTCAAAGTACCACATGCCTCGCGCTTTACCCACCACACTAAAGCTTTTGCCTGTGACTGCGCCAGGGAATGGGAGCTCAACCACAATGTTGTCGGCTGTGGCGTTTATATAGGTATTCGATGGCAAAGGCTTGCCTGTGATGGGCGCTGCTGCTCTGTTATAGAAAAATCCAAACCACACCACCAAGGCCACGGTGATAAACCCGACCAAAAATAAAATCTTTTTCATACCCACAGTATAACAAACTACTTTTTTTGCGGGCGCCAGCGTGCAAGCTCGGCGCGGCACTGCGCATACTTGGGCACCGCCTCGGCCACAAGACTCCAAAAGTGTTTAGAATGATTAAAGTGCCGCAGGTGGCACAGCTCGTGCACCACCAGATAGTCCTGCAAATGTTCGGGCAACAGGATGACGCGATAGTTGAAATTAAGATTCCCTTTTTTGGAGCAGCTGCCCCAGCGCGAGCGTGTGTTGCGTATAGCAACGCGACCCCACACAAGATGATAGTGCGCGTTGTGCTGCGCGAGCTTGCGCAGCACCAACTCGCGCGCCGCCTCTTTGTTGGCCTGATACACCCTCGCCGACCCCACCCCCACCCGCCTCCTCTTTATTCTCTTTTTTTGCACATGCCTGAGGCGATAGACAATCCGGAACATTTTGTCATCTTAACAAAAATATTTTTGAACATAGGTAATCTGGTGGCGGTCATGGTAAAAGAAAAGGCGCACGTACCCGAAGGTCGTGCGCCTATTGAACATGATGTCTTGTCCTATCAGTCCCGAGCGTATAGCCGCGTCGTGGCGACATGATAGCCCGCTTCGAGGGCTTCATGCTTATGATTGAGGTCGTCCGCAGTCTTGGGACTTCCCACGATCTCGAAAGCGACCACCTTGTCCAGAGACTCCGCCGGAATCTGCGCCAACACCTCAGCGATCGACGGCTTGAACATGGCGTAATAGCCATAGGTGTGGTAGGTAATGATGTCGCAGAGCGGCGTGATGCCCATCGCCTCGTCCGCGGGCTTGGGGTTCCATGTGTAGGCTGTCTTGAACAGATCCACAGGCTCGATGTAGCACTTGCCATTACAAGCGAACTGCACGACCGGCTTGATCCGTTCGGCGAGCTCCTTGATACGCTCCTCCGAAACTTGCGGAATCCAAATTCTCTCCTCGACTCTGGCCGTTTGTGCCATAGTAGGTCTCTCTTTCGTTGGGTGAATCCTGTACTGTTCTAGTATATCTAAACCTTTCTGTCAATAGCAACTCTGGGTTTACTTTTATAAACAATACTGAAGAAAAACTATAACCCACTATCAGGTTCCTGC
>CAZDPP010000032.1:0-6675 GCA_964507495.1 uncultured Candidatus Saccharibacteria bacterium | reverse complement strand
AGAGGTTGCCGGTTCAAGTCCGGTCGCCCGCGCAACACAATCTAACTCGCTTCGAGATGGCGTCTTCGGGCGCTATCTTGCTATACTTAAGTTATGAAAAAGATCGCACTTTTTGCCAGCGCCATGCTTTTTGTGCTGGGGGTAAGTGCTTACACGGTTTCGGCTCATCAGCCCGAATATATAGACTCACAAACAGTTATACATATTCCTGATCCAGATACCTCTCGCGCTTACTACGGAGAACTTGCGGGGGCGCCTGCGGTCTACACGATCTCATCTACTCAAGATTTTAGTCTCTATCTCGGTATTCTTTCTCCGTACCTACCTGACGCGAGGAAAGATTTTACGGTAACTGTTATAAATGCCGCCGGAGCCACCATCGCTAAGTTGAGTGTGCCTGCTTCTGAGTGGCAAAAGTGGCACGAGGAATTTGCTGGCGATACATATTGGAAGGGTCCCGAATTTAAACAGACCGTACCTGCGGGCATCTACACCGTCTTTGTGTCAAACTCAGATAATATAGGGGAATATGTCCTCGCCCCAGGCGAAGCTGAAGTATTCACTTTAGCGGGTACACCTTCGACTATTCAGCAGATCTATCTCGTCAAGACACGTTTCTTCGGAAAGCCTTGGTATAGTGTGTTCCAAGGAATTATTGGTAAAGCGCTGCTCGGCGTTATTGTGCTTTTGTGTCTGATTACATTTTTTCTATATAAAAGATTTCAGAAACGCCATAAATCGCTCCCAAATCAGGAACGCTGATAGATGTCGAGTACGGTCACCAATCCCGACTCCTTTTTTGATCCTCCACATGTGGGGTCGCATATAAAAAGTACCGTATACTACTAGTACTGAGCATGAAGCACATCATTATTAACATTGTGGTGGGGTTTGTCGGGTTTTTAGTCGTCGCGTGTATAGGTATTTATTTTTGGATAGAGGAAGAGAAGATGGAGCATAAAAGTATTTTTGTTGTGCCAACTCCCACTACTGTCGCGCCTTTTGGTACAACTACGCAATAGCGTTTTTATACTCTTTGTTGTAGGTTATACTTTGTGCGACGTGTAGTCCATCCGCCAGCTGGCGGAGATAGAGCAGCAAGCCGAGATAGCTCAGTTGGTAGAGCGCATCCATGGTAAGGATGAGGTCCCCGGTTCAATCCCGGGTCTCGGCTCCACAACGAGCCCGAAGTCACCAGATTTGTGTTGTGTACCGAAGTAGCTCATCCGCCGGCTGGCGGAGGTAGAGCAGCAAGCCGAAGTAGCTCAGCTGGTAGAGCAGCGGTATCGTAAACCGCAGGTCGCCGGTTCAATCCCGGCCTTCGGCTCCAATGGAAAAAGAAGAAATTCAAAAACGAATTACAGAAATTGAGGCGGCGATGAGTGCGGCCGATTTTTGGTCCAACAAACACCAGGCCCAGGCGTTGGTTAAAGAGTTGCAAGATTTAAAAACCGAGGCAGAGGGTGGTGGTAAGTATGACCGCGGTAACGCCATCCTTACCATTGTGGCCGGTGCGGGCGGCGACGATGCAGAGGATTTTGCATACATGCTTCTGGAGATGTATCGCAAGTACAGCGAGAAGCGAGGATGGGGTATGCGCGTCTTGCACAAAAACGAAAATGACCATGGCGGCTTTCGTAATGTGTCGGTCGAGGTAGAAGGAAAGGGGGCTTATAAAATTTTAAAAAACGAATATGGTGTACATAGATTGGTGCGTATCTCGCCCTTCAATGCATCACAAAAACGACAAACCTCTTTTGTGTTGGTCGAGATTTTGCCTGTGATAGAAAAAACTGGCGCAATCGAAATAGCTGAAAGCGATCTGGATGTGAGTTTTGCACGCTCCTCGGGCCCGGGTGGGCAAAATGTAAACAAACGCGAGACAGCGGTGCGTGTCGTGCATGTCCCCACAGGCATCTCGGCCCACGTCGATGGCGAGCGTACTCAAGGAGCAAACAAAGAAAAAGCACTCGCGATAATTAAAGCCAAGCTCGCCTTACGCCTCGAGGCCGAGCGCAAAGAGACCGTCGGCGAACTTTCAACCAATGTAAGCAAAATCGAGTGGGGGAGCCAGATCCGCTCATATGTGCTGCACCCCTACAAACTGGTCAAAGACCACCGCACCAATGTGGAAGTTCGCGATGTCGAGGGTGTTTTGGGTGGTGACCTTGAGCCGTTTTTAGATACAGAAGGCGTTTCTGTATAACTCTATTTTGTAAAAGGAGCCTAGCGTACTACAATAAGTAGGTTGTCCGAGGGCGGATTTCTTATTCTATGATTTACTACGACCGTGTCAGTAAAGTATACGCAGATAACTCGGTGGCACTGGAGGATGTCTCGTTCTCTGTAGAGCCAGGTGAGTTTATATCAATCGTCGGCCACTCGGGTGCCGGCAAGACGACGCTTGTTAAAATGCTTTTGGCTGAAGAGCGCCCGAGCGCCGGCTCTGTATTTTTTCAATCCATCAACATCCACCAAGTGCCGCTCAAGCGTATGAGCGACTTGCGCCGCAAGATCGGCACAGTGTTTCAAGATTTCCGTCTGCTTCCACAAAAAACAACGTACGAGAATATTGCCTTTGCTATGGAGGCCGCCGGCCGCTCTGAAGAGGAGATACGCTCCGACGTACCCCACGTGCTCGACTTGGTCGACCTAGGCGACAAAGCAAACAATTTCCCTGGCGAGCTCTCGGGCGGCGAGCAGCAGCGTGTCGCTATTGCACGCGCCATTGTAAACCAGCCAGACGTCATTGTGGCCGATGAGCCCACAGGCAACCTCGACCCTGTCAACACATTTGAGATTGTTCAGATCCTTAAAAAAATAAACGACCTCGGTACCACCGTCATCTTGACCACCCACAACAAGGGAGTGATCGACTCACTAAAGAAGCGCGTCATCACCATGGATCGTGGTAAAATTATCCGCGACGACCGCGAGGGCAAATACATACTATAACTATGCGATGGATAGCTGCTAAAAGGATATTTCGTGCAGGATTTCTCGATTTTTGGAGGAACGGCTTTGTGTCGCTCGCCTCAATCCTGGTGATGACGGTTACATTGTTTGTGGTGGGCACCACCGTGTTTGCCGGAGTTATCTTAAATGCGACGCTCTCTGAGTTGCGCGACAAGGCAGATATTAATGTATATTTCACCACCAATGCGCCGCAAGACAAGATAACGCAATTGCAGCAATCGCTCCAAGCACTACCGGAGGTTGCCTCAGCCGATTATATATCAGCCGAGGATGCGCTTGCCGCGTTTCGTGAGCGACACAAAAACGACCAACTGACGCTCCAAGCACTCGAAGAGTTGGGTGACAATCCACTGGGCGCTGTGCTCAATATAAAAGCCAAGGATATCTCTCAGTATGAGACGATCGCCAACTTTCTTAAAACCCAACAAGCACTTGCCACAGGAGGGCAGACGAGCTTTATCGACAAAGTAAATTACTTCGAGAGCGCACACCGCGAGGCACTCAATCGTCTACAGCGCATCACCGAGTCTGGTCAGCGACTTGGAGTCATCATCATCGTGATGCTTATCTTAACCACGCTCGCCATATCGTTTAACACACTCCGTCTCGCGATTTATACCTCACGCGACGAGATCCACGTCATGCGCTTGGTGGGTGCAGGACAGTTTTATATCCGCGCGCCATTTATGGTCGAGGGTGTGCTCTATGGGCTTGTGGCTGGCATTATTGCGTTGCTCTTGTTCTACCCCCTCACGTTCTGGATGGGCAACGCGACGCAAGATTATTTTGGCGGTATAAACGTATTTACCTACTACCTTGTCAACTTCCCAATGTTCTTTTTGATTATTATGGGCACTGGCGTTGTATTGGGAGCTGTGGCAAGCTTTCTAGCAACCAGGCGCTACCTGCGAATATAAATGCCAAATCCAAAATATATCTTTGTTGTTGGTGGAGTGATGTCAGGCATCGGCAAAGGAGTCGCCTCCTCCTCAATCGGGAGGATTTTAAAATCAAAAGGGTTTAAGGTCACGGCGATCAAAATAGATCCGTATATCAACGTAGATGCAGGTACCATGAACCCCACCGAGCACGGCGAGGTGTTTGTGCTCGACGATGGGTACGAGACCGACCAAGACATGGGCAACTATGAGCGCTTTCTAGACGAGTCATTGCCCTCTATAAACTACATGACAACAGGTCGTGTATACCAAGAGGTTATCCGCCGCGAGCGCAATCTCGAGTACAAAGGCAAAAATGTTGAAGTAGTGCCCGACATACCGCTTGAAGTTCTTCGCCGTATCACCGAGGCGCAAACACAAGCCAAGGCCGAAGTGACAATGGTCGAGGTGGGTGGCACCATAGGCGAATATCAAAATATTATCTTTCTTGAGGCTGTGCGTATGCTCAAGCAAAAATTCCCCCACGATGTTGCGGTTGTCATGGTTTCCTATGTGCCAATACCCAACAATATCGGCGAGATGAAGACCAAACCAACGCAGTATGCGAGCCGCGAGCTCAACGCGGCCGGGCTCCAGGCGGATGTTATCTTGGCACGCGCAACACTTCCGCTCGACCAAAAACGCAAAGAAAAAATCGCAGTGTTTTGCAATATTGCGCCGGAGTGTGTGATATCAGCCCCCGATGTCGAAAGTATTTACGACGTTCCAGGTAATTATGAGAAAGATGGTCTAGGGGATATTTTGACCCGAGTCTTAGGGCTCCCTGAGCGCGCGACTGTACCCGGTGCATGGGACGAGTTTGTTGCAAGTTCAAAAAATGGCACCACCGAGGTGCCTGTGGCGGTGGTTGGAAAATATTTTAACTCAGGTGAGTTTGTACTATCCGACGTATACATCTCGGTACTGGAGGCGCTTAAATCGGCAGGGTACTCACAGCATTTGAAACCAAAAATAACATACCTGAGTTCGCAAGATTTCGAGTCTGGCAAAATGCCGCTTGAGGAGTTGGAAAAATTTGGCGGCGTGGTGGTGCCGGGCGGGTTTGGCGAGACAGGTGTTGAGGGTATGATCAAAGTCGCGCAATATTGTCGCGAAAAAAAGATCCCATATTTTGGCCTGTGCTATGGCATGCAAATCGCCGTCATTGAATATGCTAGAAATGTTGTGGGACTCTCAGGTGCGCATACAACAGAAATAAAAAAGGATACCCCGCATCCCGTCATCGACATCATGGAGAGCCAAAAAGAAGTAGTGGGCCAGGGCAACTATGGTGGCACTATGCGCCTCGGCGCATACCCATGCGTGCTAAGGGTGGGGAGTGTCGCGCACGAAGTATATGGGAAGGACGACATTTCTGCGCGCCACAGGCATCGCTTCGAGGTCAACCCTGCATATGTCGAACGCATCGAGAATGCGGGGCTCGTATTCTCGGGCAGATCTCCAAGTGGTATTTTGATGGAGATAGCCGAGCTCCCGCACACTGTGCACCCCTTCTTTCTTGGGGCGCAATTCCATCCCGAGCTCTTGGCGCGCCCACTCTCGCCACATCCACTCTTTGTTGCGTTTATGAAAGCATCTCAAGCGCACGCTCGCGCATAACGTATGCGCCATATATTGTTGCGCACGCTGCCGTGGTTGGGAGTACTTGTTGTCGTGTTGTCGTTTTTTGTCGCACGTGCGACGCGCCCCGCGCAGTTGGTCGATATAGAAAAGTTGGTGCTATTTAAAAATAAGCCACACGCCCAAGTGTTGTTTGGTGGCGACATGATGTTTGACCGCAGTATCCGTGTTGCTGCACAAGAAAAAGGAGGGGAGTATTTGTTTTCGTGCTTGGGTGACACGCTACAAAAGCCCGACTTAGTGGTGGCTAACCTCGAAGGGCCCATAACAGACAATCCATCAGTGAGTGTGGGGAGTGTGGTGGGTTCGCCAGAGAATTTTCGGTTTACCTTCCCGCCTACAACCGCGGCACTTTTGTCTGCACACAATATCAAGTTGGTGAACCTGGGGAACAACCACATCACTAACTATGGCGTAGCCGGCGTACAGAGTACGATGGAATATCTGCGTAAGGCGGGGGTAGAATATATTGGCCAGCCTGGACTAGCAGATGAGCCCACTACACAAAGCGTGGTGTATAAAAATATCCGTGGCGTATCGGTGGCGTTTATTAACTACAACGAGTTCGAAAAAAGCTCCACAGCAGCGCTCACGATACGGCAGATACAAGAGGCTCGGTCGCTCGGCTTTATCCCGGTTGTCTACACACACTGGGGGGTGGAGTACAAAGAAACATCTCCCTCATACATCCAAGACCTTGCACACGAGTTTGTCGACGCTGGGGCAGAGGTTGTGATAGGTTCGCACCCGCACGTGGTCGAGGAACATGAGATCTATCGCGGCAAGATGATTTACTACTCGCTTGGCAACTTTATCTTCGATCAGTACTTCTCGGGTGCGGTGATGCGTGGCCTCTTACTTTCGATAAACTTCACCCAAGAAGGCGTGGCTGGTATACAAGAGATCCCCGTGGTGTTGGGTCGAGACAGGAGAACGTGTCTATCTAGCTAGAGCGTCATTTGAAAAAGGCACTTTTTGGTGTACGGTAGAGCAGTATTGCCAGATCGTCTAATGGTAGGACATCGCCCTCTGGAGGCGAGTATCTTGGTTCGAGTCCAAGTCTGGCAGCCAAAAAATAGAATCGTCGTTTTCGCCAAAATGCGGAGCGTCGCAAAGCGAC
>CAZDPP010000031.1:6553-6811 GCA_964507495.1 uncultured Candidatus Saccharibacteria bacterium | reverse complement strand
CGTCCTTTAGCGTTTGTGAGGTGCCCGTTGTCGAGTACTTGAAGGAGAATATTAAACACCTCTGGGTGCGCCTTCTCGATTTCATCAAACAAAAGCACTGCATAAGGGCGATGGCGTACCAACTCGGTCAAAGCTCCCCCCTCTTCGTGGCCGACATATCCTGGGGGCGCCCCGATTATCTTCGACACCGAGTGCTTTTCCATATACTCCGACATGTCAACACGTATGAGTGCCTTTTCGTCGTCAAACATAAACTCC
>CAZDPP010000031.1:1788-6543 GCA_964507495.1 uncultured Candidatus Saccharibacteria bacterium | reverse complement strand
CACCGATCAGTCGTGCGACCGAGTGCTTTTCCATGAACTCGCTCATATCGATGCGGATCATGTGCTCATCCGAGTCGAACAAGAAGTCAGCAAGCGCTTTGGTCAGCTCGGTCTTACCCACGCCCGTGGGCCCAAGGAACATAAACGACGCAATGGGGCGATTAGGGTCGGCGATACCCGCACGCGAGCGCTTAACCGCGTCTGCCACTTTTTGCACTGCCTCAGGTTGACCAACCACACGAGCACTGAGCACATTCTCGATGCGAGACAATTTTTCTGCCTCTTCTTCAAGCATGCGCGATACAGGAATACTCGTCCATTTTGAGACTACAGCAGCTATATCGCTTTCAGTGATTTCTTCTTTAAGTATCCGGCGAGTGCTTTGCAGTTTTTTGAGTCGCTTGCTTTTTTGTTCCAGTTCGCGTTCGAGTGTCGGGATCTCACCGTAGCGGATCTCCGCTGCACGCGAGAGGTCCACAGCAGACTCCGCCGAGTCTGCCTCCATGCGCAGACTCTCCAACTCTTTTTTAATACTTTTAATATCAGTAAGTACTTGTTTTTCGTTTTTCCACTTTAGCTCAAGTTCGCCTGTTTTTTCTTTGAGGTCGGCGATTTCTTGCTCGATAGCTCGTGTACGCGTCTTAGCTGAACGCTCGCCTCCGCCAGACGGAGGGTCCGCCGCCTCTTTACGCAGAGCTTCCTTCTCGACTTCTAAGCGCATTATTTTGCGGTGTGCATCTTCAAGTACGGGAGGTTTGTTTTCAAGCGAGATGCGCAGAGCCGACGATGCCTCGTCTATAAGATCAATCGCTTTGTCGGGCAAAAACCGATCTGGGATATAGCGCGCCGAAAGTTGTACCGAGGCCACAAGCGCATCGTCAGTGATATGTACGCCGTGGAAGAGCTCATATTTTTCTTTGAGGCCGCGCATAATGGCTATCGCATCATCAATTGATGGCTCAAGCACATATACTGGCTGGAAGCGGCGTTGGAATGCCGGATCGCGCTCAATGTGCTTTTGATACTCACGTAGTGTGGTCGCACCAATGACGTGCAAATCTCCACGAGCAAGCGCCGGTTTGAGCATATTACTCGCATCCATCGCCCCCTCGGCCGAACCCGCGCCTATCATGGTGTGGATTTCGTCGATGAAGAGCAGTACCTTGCCGTCGGAGCGCTCGATTTCTTTCATAATAGCCTTGAGACGCTCCTCAAACTCACCGCGATATTTTGTGCCGGCTATAAGGCTACCTAAATCAAGTGAAACGAGTTCTTTATCTCTGAGCGACTCGGGGACATCTCCCATAGCAATACGCGATGCAAGGCCTTCAGCAATTGCAGTTTTGCCTACACCTGGCTCGCCGATAAGAATGGGGTTGTTTTTCGTGCGACGCGAGAGGATTTGCATCACGCGTTGTACCTCTTCGTCGCGACCAATGACTGGATCAAGCTTGTTCTCTGCCGCTGCTTTAGTGAGTGAGCGGGTATATTTGTTGAGTGCACGAAACTTCTTTTGTTCACCGCCGGCTGATGTGACTTTTGAGGTGCGCAGCTCGTTGACCGCACGCAAGATAGCCTCGCGCGAAATACGAAAACGATTGAGCGTCTCGCGCGCGGTACCCGGGACATCAAGGAGCGACACAAACAGGTGTTCGGTTGATACGAATTCGTCATGCAGCTCGGTGGCAACTTTTGCCGAGCGCTCAAGTGCCTGCACCAACTCCGGCGTAAGGTACAGTTGATATGAAGGCGAAAGCACCGAACTCCCCGCCACCCCCTCGAGCGCCTCAAGGATAGTATCGGTCAAAAGTACGATATCAATCTCGAGCTTGTCGAGAATAGACGCCACAAGCGACTCTTCCTGGAGGATGAGTGCAGCAAGCAAGTGCATTGGGCTTACCTGGTTTTGGCCCCGCTCAACAGCAAGTTCGTGCGCGCGACGGACAGCTTCTTTTGCTTTTGTAGTGAAATGGTTGAATGGAGGCATATATATTGTATTACGGTTTAGGAGGTGGTTTCGTTACACTCGAGGCCACCGGTACCGCCAATGAGGGGATTATGCCATAAAAATCACTCCCCTGCAATAGACTTTCTGCTGTTGTGATACCAACAATCTCCCCAAAAAGCGTTATGAGTACCGAACCCGCAGTCGATGATGGGACACTTGCCTCAATTACGGCATTTTTATCTGTCGGGTCAGGAAGTGATGCTATAACTCCCCCACCCACCGTGTCTTGGCCCTTGCCGCCTATACGCATAACACTTTGACCAAGATGCAATTTTGACACGTCTGCAAATGACGCAGCACTTAGGCTGGTTGAGGTACCCACAGCCAGATCGACCAGCACAAGACTTGTGGTTGCTTTTGCATTTGCGTTCGAGATTGTAAGCGGTACGCGTTTGCCATTAGGAAGTAAAGCCTCAAACGACACAGCGGCTGAGGCATTGAGCGCCGCACGGTCGGTCAGCGCACCTCCCTTACTGTCGACAATGACGCCGCGAGCAAGTAAATCGTCACTTCCTTTAGCAAAAACTCGTATGATGCTTTTTTGTACTGAGGCAATAGACTGCGCGGTGAGGTCGTCATCTTTGACCACCACTGTTTTCTCTATCGTTGCCACAGCCGCACCTTCTTTCGATGGCGCGACAGTTTGTACTGTGCGCTCAACGATTTGATTGATGGTACGTGTAACCGATGTAGGCACTTGGCTCATCAAAGAAACAGTGACAATGCCTGTAGCTATAGACGTTACAAAACTCACCAACAACGTGAGCAAAATTATTTGATGTTTCGTCAACTCTTCAAGATCCATTGAGTCTATTATATACCCACCCTATATCGCTTCGCAATTTCAACAAGTGTGTGCGCGATGCGTAGTGCATCTTTTTTTGTTACATCCGGCAAAAGTGTAATGCGGATACCTGTCTTGAGTAATTTCTCTGGTACTCCAATTGCACGCATCACATGCGAAGGTTCTTCGTCCCCCACCGAACACGCTGAGCGTGTTGATGCTGCGATACCTTCGGCAGCCAGCGCAATAATTGCCATCTCGCCATCGAGATTTGGAATGGAAATATGCAAATTATTTGCAACGCGAGCTGGGCCAGACACCGCAGGACCATTGAGTATGGCCTCGGGAATGTATTTGTGTATGGTTTGCCACAAAAAATCCCGCACATCCGCCACGGCCTTAACCCGCGCACCAACCCCCTTTTGTGCCTCGGCGAGCGCTACCGCAAAAGCACCTATAAGGGGCAGATTCTCAGTCCCGCCGCGCAATCCTCGCTCCTGACCACCGCCATGGATTATTGCCTCAAGCTCCGTGCCGCGGCGTACATAAAGAACCCCAATACCTTTTGGCCCCAAAATTTTTTGCCCATCGAGCGTCAGCATGTCGACACCAAGTTTCTCGACAGCAAGCGGCAACCACAGTGGCGACTGGGAAGCGTCAACATGGAAATAAAGCGGCACTTCTGCAGTGCGCGCGAGGCGCTTATGACGAACCTCTTTTGCTAGATCGCGTATCGGCTCAATCACACCGACTTCGCTGTTTACCATCTGGATCGATACAAACACTGTCTCGTCGGTAATAGCTTCCTTAAGCGCCTCAGATGACACGCGACCATCACTATCAACAGGAAGAATTGTCAGATAGAGCCCCTCGTCCTCAAGAGACATGAGCGGCTCCAACACCGACTGGTGCTCAATTGCTGAAGTCACCGCATGCAGTTCGCCATACTTCTTGAGCAATGGACGAAGCGTCCCTTGGATAGCGAGGTTGTTCGCCTCGGTTCCACTAGCGACAAACACCACCTCGTCTGCGTGTGCACCAATTGTCGTCGCCACATGCGCGCGAGCGGTGTCTAGTTCGTTTCGAGCGGACACTCCACCTTGATGGAGTGCACCAGGATTACTGTAGAGCCCGAGCAGACGCACAAGTTCAGCTTGGACCATGGGCGAGAGCGGGGTCGCCGCGGCCGCATCAGCATATATAGCTTTCTTTCTAAATAGCATTACTTTCAGTATAGTATACCGGTATGCAACTTGCCTCCCTCCCCCTTTTCCAAAACTTCTCTCTATACCTTACCCTCGCCGCCCCCTACCTGGCACTCGTAGCTTGCGTACTAGCTCTGTTGGTACTTATGTTTTGTTTTATGCTGCGACGCCGATTTATGCGCCTCAGTCTGGGTCGCAGCGGATCACTCGAGGAAAGTATCACCATACTTTCTCGCGATATGAAGGAGTTGCAAACATTCCGAAGCGAGCTAGAGAAATATCTCAAACTTGCAGAAGTTCGTCTGCGCGGCAGCATACAGGGCGTGAGCATAGTTCGCTTTAATCCTTTTTCAGGCGATGGATCGGGAGGTAACCAAAGTTTTGCTGTCGCATTTCTTGACGAGAGGCTTTGTGGTGTGGTATTATCTACTCTCTACGCACGCGATCGAGTTGGAGTGTACGCCAAACCAATTGAGAACGGCACCTCAACCTACGAACTCACTGCCGAAGAGAAAAATGCGGTCGAGAAGGCGACACAGACAATAGCCGAAAACCGAAAACGCACGAGCGTATAACATACTATGGAAAAAACAACACACACCAAAGCGCCCATTGTGGCGGTAGTGGGACATATCGACCACGGCAAATCAACTCTTTTGGACTATATCCGAAAAAGCAATGTCGCCGAGGGCGAAGCCGGCGGTATCACCCAACGCCTCTCAGCATACGAAGCTGAGCATGTCTCGGGTGGGCAAAAA
>CAZDPP010000031.1:0-1778 GCA_964507495.1 uncultured Candidatus Saccharibacteria bacterium | reverse complement strand
TTCTTGACACCCCAGGACACGAAGCATTTCGTGCGATGCGCTCGCGCGGACTCGAGGTTGCAGATGTGGCTGTGTTGGTTGTTGCAAGTGATGATGGTGTCAAAGCACAAACAGTTGAAGCTTTTAAACTGATAGAGAGCGTGGGAATTCCTTTTATCGTAGCGCTCACTAAAATTGATAAACCGGGGAGCGATATCGAAAAGGCAAAAATGTCTTTGCTCGAACACAGTATTTTTCTTGAAGGGCTCGGTGGCGATATACCCTTTGTAGGCATCTCGAGCAAGACCGGCGAGGGCATCCCTGAACTACTCGACCTTATCTTGCTCGCAGCCGAGCTTGAGGACACTAAGGTTGATACATCACTCCCTGGCGTGGGTTTAGTTATCGAAGCACGCATTGACCCAAAGCGCGGCAACATGGCCACATTGGTGGTCAAAAATGGTGCCGTACACTCGGGTGAGTTTGTGGTGTGCGGCGAGAGCATGGCGCCTGTACGCATCATGGAAAACTTTCTAAGCAAACCCATCACCGACGCATTCCCAGGAAGCCCTATTAATATTATTGGTTTTTCATCCCTACCTGTCGCAGGTGCGCAGTGGAGCATAGTCGCCACCAAAAAAGACGCAGAGCGCGCTGTAGACGAGGCACGCGCAGAGCGTCTACGAAACAAGACAACCACGCCTACTATGCGCACAGAGGAAGACGAAGAGAAGCTGCACATCACCTTACCTGTCGTCATTAAGACCGACTTTTCGGGCACAGGAGATGCTGTACTCCATGAACTTGAGAAATTGCCAAAGGATGAGCGACTCGAGGTACGCATTGTAAACCGCTCTGTGGGCGCTATAACCGAAGGCGATGTGCGCTTGGTCGGCAGCGGCAAAAACCCCGGTATCATCTTGGGCTTTAATGTAAAAGTCGAAAAAGAGGCGCGTGAATTAGCAGAGCGTTTGGGGGTTGAGGTTGCGCTCTTTGATATCATCTACAAACTAACGGAGTGGTTTGGAGAACAACTTGTTGCGCGCCGTCCGCGCCAAGAAGGCGAAGAAAAAACCGGTTCAGCCAAAATACTCAAATTCTTTAGCGCCGCCAAAGACCGCATGGTTGTGGGTGGCCGCGTCGAGGAAGGTGCGCTTGTGCAAGGCGACGCTATAAAGATCATACGAAATGAAATCGAGATAGGCCGCGGAGAGATCATGGGCCTCCAAGCACAAAAAATAGGAGTCAAAAAAGTAGAAATAGGGAGTGAGTTTGGCGCACTCATTAAAGTGAGCGTGCAGCCGGCGGCCGGCGACATCCTCGAGGCGTGTACCATCGCCATACATTAATATATGGACACTCGAACTGAGAAAATCCAAGAAGCACTGCGCACGGTAGCTGCGGAGTTTATGGCGCGCGAAGCGGGCCGGCAATCGCTCATCACGGTGACAAACGCTATGATCTCGGGTGATGGAAAGCGCGCAATGATATACATCACTGTGCTCCCCGACTCTGCCGAGGAATCGGCTCTCAGTTTTGCAAATCGCAACCGCCGCGAGTTGGCAGCGTTTTTTAAAACGCGCATCAAAGGAGTCTTCCCTCCCCACATCGAGTTTGTAATAGATAAAGGCGAAAAGATGCGCCAGCGCCTCGATGAGCTTTCATAGAGCCCTCTTGTGCGTTAGAGTAATTGAGGCCCACGGCCACGTAGCCAAGTAGTAAGGCAACTCTCTGCAAAAGAGTTATACGCGGGTGCGATTCCCGCCGTGGCCTCCAAGATATACAATGGGTGTGTAGCC
>CAZDPP010000030.1:1158-7209 GCA_964507495.1 uncultured Candidatus Saccharibacteria bacterium | reverse complement strand
CTATGTTGGTAAGGTGTATAAATTTACACCATCAAGTGGTACAACGGTTGATCTTAGTTCGGCCTACACAACCGCTGTTGGTACCACCACGCCAGCGAGCAGTATAACGGCAGGGCCCGCTGGTACGCTGTTTTGGGGAGGTGGATCCGGTACGCTTGCGTCATCAACGGTGCCCGCTCCGACACAAGTGGGACAGTCCTCTACACTAGTGACAGCTAGTTCCAATATTGCGCATGCTCGACTTACCGCAACTGCAACTCTTGGTACTGGCACCGCAACATACTATCTCTCCAACGACAACGGCACCACGTGGCAATCGGTCACCTCTGGCGCAGGTATTACCTTTTCGACAAGTGGCACTCAGCTGAAGTACAAAATTGAGTTGACGGGCAATGCTACCGTAACGAGCCTCTCTATCGCGTACGACTTGGGGTATACCACGGGCACTCTTTCAAACATGAAAAAAGATGTGGGAGCGGACGCTCAGTGGGTCAACATTTCGTGGAACGTCACTCTCCCAAGCAACACTACCGTCAAGTTTCGAACTCGCGGGGCCACATTGGCACAAGGTGCAAGTGGGCTCTATAGCGCTTCGTGGTCCGATTACTACACTGCCACAACTACAGGTGGTGGAGGTACGGCAATAAAAGCCAATGGTGCAGGTGGAGCTTCGCTACCCGCCTATGAGTATATTGAAATTGAGGCAACGCTCATGTCGAGCGATGGCGTCACTTCACCTGCAGTGAACTCTGTCTCGCTCTCTTATGCCATCAACGCGCCACCTGAGTTCGATACCAACTATCCTAGTGCAAGCGCCGGCGGTGCTACTGCAACTCAAATCAGTGATTCAGCAAGTGAGAATTGGGGTAAAGTACAAATTAGTTACTCGCTGCGCGACCCAGACACAAGTGCGGGTACCGCAACGCCTGGATACATCACGCCTTCGTTCTCGTATCGCCTTACGGGTTCGGGCTCCTTCACCGCGATTGACTCAGCCTATCTTTCAAGCAGTGCCACTAGTAATAAGTTTGTGTCTGACAGTGCATACAACACATACACCGCTTATTGGGACGCCAGGAGCCAAATCCCTACCCAATATGCAAATATTGCAGAGATAAAAGTCACTGCCAACGACAACGAGATTATCTACAATCTCGGCTATGCCACAACGAGCGCAATGACCATCGATACCACAGCGCCAACCACGTCGCTTCTCGAGATAAACGGTTCGAGTTCGACAAGCACTATACGCGTTACTGCAGCCGACGATACAACCATTAAAGACTATCTCATCTCTAATAATGCTGATTACTCGGCAGACGGTAGCAATGCAACCAGTGGTTCTTGGCAAACAGTGGGGGCAAGTACGCTTACGCTCAACCAGGCGTGGACACTCGCTGCGACCTCTACAACATCCACTGTCTATGTAGCAATCAGAGATATCTACGGCAACGTCTCGTCCTCGACCATCATCGCACCTGTTGCGCCAAGTAGTTTTGAGATACACGACATCTCAAATGTTTCTGCTGATACATACAAACTCTTTATAGCGTGGACACCATATTCAAACGCCTCGGGTGCAACATTTGCTTCCTACAGGCTGTTGCGCTCGACCGACGGCAGCAACTATTCGCTGTTCCAAACGATCACTGACTCGAGCCTCAACTACTACCTAGACGGTAGTGTCGCCTCAAGTACGACGTATTACTATAAACTGCAAGTAGTTGATACTAATGGCGATGCTTCGGCCTACACGAGTGTGGTAAGTGCAGAAGCAAGCGGACAAGGAGGTTCGTCTTTGCCGCCTATTATCTCGAACGTTGTTATTGATAACATTAAAAACACCTCGGCTCGAGTAACGTGGGATACTAATACGCTCACCAATTCGACCGTAAACTACGGTACGACTAACAGTTATGGCAGCACGGCGTCGGGCTCAAGTTATGTCTCGAGTCACTCGGTGTATCTCAACAACCTCACCGCAGATACGACGTACTATGTGAGAGTCGGTTCGACTGATTTCTATACCAATACCACAACCGATGACAATGGGGGTGCAGGCTACACCTTTACGACAGGTTCGGGTACTGTCATATCAAACGTCACCACAAACTCCATCACCGATACGTCGGCTGATGTGTTTTGGAATACCACAACACCATCCGACTCCTATGTGACCTATAGCACCAACGCGGATCTCTCGAGCCCTGTGCTTGCCGGCAATGGCACGTTGGTGTCGACAACCTCAAGCTCGGGAGTATATTCACACCAAGTGCATCTGAGCGGTCTTTCGGTTTCAACCACGTATTACTACAAAGTACAATCGACTGATGCTAACGCAAACGTCACTACGGCAGATAATAATGGTGGTTATTATTCATTTTTGACGACACGCGATGTGACACCACCCACTATCTCCGACATCAGCGTGCCTGTAATCACAAAAACAGCAGCTGTTATTGTGTGGTCAACAGACAAGAAGGCTACTTCTCAGGTGGAATACGGTATCACCGCTTCGACGACAAGTGGTTTGTACGACACGACAACCACACTTGATTCAACACTTACGCCGACGCACGTTGTCACCATAGAGGACCTTACTGAAAACACTCCCTACTATTTCCGAGTCAAATCAAGTGACGCCGCTGGAAACAGTGCTACCTCCGATGAACAAACATTTACCAGCGCAGAGACAGATGCGACTGTCATAACTCGCTCGGGTTCCGGGGCGATAAATACCTCGACAGCAGCAAAGCGTAACACGACCCCTCCTACTATAAACAACATAACTGTGGGGCCCATAAACGCGTTTGATGCAACGGTGCAAATAAGTGGAGATCCGGCTTTCTTGGCAAACGTACAATATGGCGAAGTGTCTTCAAGCTCGCCTTCGGGTGCGTACTCTTTGTTTGGTTCGGGTGAGCCGACAAAATATGAAACAAGCAAGAGTGTCAGACTCACGGGCCTTACTCCTGGTACGAAGTATCGTTTTATCGCAAGTGTTGTCGATGTTGATGGCAATATGCAAAAAAGTGCAGAACAAACCTTCACTACCAAATATTTAGCCGAAGATCTTGGCAACCTCTCCGCACTTGATAAGACAACAAACTTGCTCAATAAACTGCAAGATATTCTCGAGTCGGCGCTGCCTTCAATATCTCCACCCGCAATTGCAAACCCACAAGTAACTGACATCACCGAGGAGACAGCCACCATCACATGGACCACTAACATCAAAGCATACGGCCTCGTTGATTATGCGAGTGAGAAGGATTATGCAACCTCAACCTATGCCTCTGAAGTTTCTGATCTCGATACCACCAGCAAGGACCATAGCATCAAACTCACCAACCTCACCCCGGCTACAAAATATCACTACAGTGCGCGCTCGTTCGTCTTCCCTCAAGTGGTGGGCAAGAGCCCAGACCTTACCTTTACCACCAAGGCGGGTGCGATTACTCCTCAGATCCTCGATGTTAAAACAGATTCTTTCCGTGTTATTTGGACGACTCAAAATCTAACCAACTCAATCATCGACTACACCGACCGCAAAACTGGCCGAACCTATACTCAAAAAGACACTTCCTACAGCACCAAGCACGATGTGAGCGCAGAGAACCTTGTTTCTGGTAGTACATATGATGTCAAAGCATATGGCTATGATAAAGATGGTGCTTTGGTAAGTATGACCGGAACTATCGCAGTGACGCCTGCACTTGATACTATCCCACCAAATGTCACGTCATTGCGTATCGACAGTAACTTGGTCCCAGGGCGCACAGACATCATCCAGAGTCTTGTCTCATGGAAAACTGATAAGCCATCAACCTCGGTGGTGGCATACGAAGAGGGTAGTGGTGCAGCCGATCAGCCGCTCAAAAACAAAGTGCAAAATGATACCGGCTTTGTGAAAGACCACGTCGTGATTCTTCCAAGTCTTAAACCATCAACTATCTACCGTATCCAAGTTTCATCAACTGACCAGGCAGGTAACACGCTCGCGCTCCCAGTACGAACCATCGTAACGCCGCAACAAACAGAATCAATTATCGACATTATCTTCAAGAACTTCTCCGATACATTCAACTTTGTCGGAAACTAGGCGGGGGCGTGTTTGAGGTTTATACTACACACTATGGCTGAATTAGTACCAAAAAAAATACTCATGGTCGAAGACGATGAGATGATGCGAATCTTGTTTCGCGATACGTTTTGGATTTATGGCAGCACTGAATCAAAAATAGAAGTTGCCACCGTGACATCGGTCAAAAAAGCAAGAGAGTATTTGGCAGACGCAAAAAATCCCCGACCAGATATTATTTTCTTGGGACTAGCGCTCCTGACACCTGAAGAGGATGGCATTGTGGTGCGTGAGACAAAACCGAGTCTGGAGTTTATCCAAGAACTGCGTAAGACAAAAGAGTTTGCAAAAATTCCTATCATTGTCTATTCGCGCTTTAGCGAAAACGAATTAAAAGAGAAAGCAAAAGAAGCAGGTGCAGACCACTATGTGGTCAAGGGCGAACTTGCCCCCAAAGAGATAATCGACTTTGTCCAACAACTATGAGTGCCATAATCAAACTAGAGCATGTCAAAATGTGGTACGATCGTGGTAAGGAAAACGAGGTGTATGCCCTCCGCGACATCAATATTGAAGTAGAGCAGGGAGATTACGCTGCTTTTTTTGGTCCTTCTGGATGCGGCAAAACTACTATGCTCTACGCGATTTCTGGTATCGATCGCGTGCCCGAAGGGAAAATAATCGTCAAAGGTAGAGATATTGCAAACCTTAATAATCAAGAATTGGCGATTTTTCGCCAAGCAGGTATTGGTATCGTCTTCCAGCAATTTAACCTCGTGCCATCTTTGAATGTGCTACAAAATGTGGCACTTCCCATGGCGTTTGTAGGTATTAAAGAAAGTAAGGCCGAAGTTGAGGCGGCAAAATTGCTTGAGCGTCTTGATCTGCAAAAATATGCAGAACGCTTTCCTTCGGAACTCTCCGGAGGTCAGCAACAGCGCGTGGGTATTGCTCGTGCGCTTGCAAACAATCCGCCTATCATTATCGCCGACGAGCCTTTGGGCAACCTCGACTCAGTAAACGCAAAAAATGTGTTGGCGTTCCTTAAGGAACTCAACGAAAAAGATGGTCGCACTATCATCATGGTGACCCACGAAGCATGGAGTCTAAAAGATGTTCGCACCATTTACCATATGAAAGATGGTGCTGTGACCGATATTGAGCGCCGAGTTCCGGTTATGGAGGCTATGGGTAACAAGGTAGACGTGGCGGGGGCGGCAAAACTTGCCGCCCAAGAGGCTGAGAGTGCCGAATTGTCTGAGATGACAGCGCGCATTCTATCAAACTTTCTTATGCGCGGACATACATCGCAAGAGATTCGTCGTTTTGAGGAATTGCTGCGGCAGCGCTTTAAGAAAACAATCGATGCGCTCAAATTCCAACAACTTCTAGATGCTCCATATGTGGCTGGAGGTGTAGGGTTGTGGAAGAAAAAAGCCGAGCGTGCAGCGTCTTATATCGAGACACTTATAGAGAAGCGCGATGACCTTGATGCGGTGCTCAAGCACCTAGATGAGAATCCACACCTTTCTATACAAGACGAGGTACGTCAGCTGCGTAAGTGGGCTATGCAGGAATATGTGGGCGATATTTCACCCTACAAGGCAGAGACGCTCGATGAATTTATTGCTGATCGCATGCGCCGCTTTATTACTCCCGAGCAGTTTTTGGCAGGGCTTCATCGCCCTATAAAGAAGTTTGGTGCAGGATTCCCTCTACATAGCGCACAGCGTATATCCGAGCGACTCGAAATTATCATAGACGGCAACTCCCCCTACAAACCTATAGCATAAAGCGCAGGATTAAGGTGTGTTAGAATAAATTCATATGCCTGAAGAGAGACACCATCTGCTGTATGGAGAGATGTTTCGTCTCTCTATTCGTAATTTCCGGGTAAAGCCAGTGCGCGCCATACTCACCGTGCTTGGTATGTCGGTGGGCTTTGGTGTGGTTTTGTTTTTGGTCTCGCT
>CAZDPP010000030.1:0-1104 GCA_964507495.1 uncultured Candidatus Saccharibacteria bacterium | reverse complement strand
GAGGCAAATATTGCTATTTCTACTGCTGACGTGAATCGTCTTGCGCAGCTCCCGAATGTAGTCGAAGTGAGTCCCATTGCCGTCTTTTCGGGCGAGGTGATGAAAGAGGGCACAAATGCTCCAGCTCTCGTGAACATGCAAATAGTAGAGCCAGCATACTTCCGCCTCACAGGCTCAGAAGTTGATATGGGAGGATTGTTCTCAACAAGTACCCCAGGGCTCACGGTAACCAGCCAAACACTTGCGCTGATGGGCCTCCCGACCACAACTGAAGCGCTCAATACAAGGCTTAGTATTATTGTGCAATATGAAGACAGTCTGCAGGGCAGTTCGACCGAGTCGCGCTCGCTCCAAGCGATACCAATTGTAGGAATTGTGTCCGATGACACCCAACCGCCGCTCATCACGCTCTACCCAGAAGAACTTTCTGTCGCTCCTCCTTTTTTCCAATCAGTACTTGTGAAAGCAAGTAGCGTCGAAACTGTCGAGGCTGTTCGAAATGAACTTATCGAAAAAGGGTTGGTGGTATCAGCTCGTGTGGACCTTGTAAATCAAGCGCGGCAAATCACCAACATCATAACCATTGTGCTCGGCGTCTTTGGTATCACTGCGCTCATTGTCTCAGCTATTGGTATGTTTAACACCATGATAGTGTCATTTATGGAGCGCACATACGAGGTGGGTGTACTCAAATCAATTGGTGCAACCGATGGCGATGTGCGTAACCTCTTTTTGCTCGAGTCGGCAATCATGGGCTTTATGGGTGGTGCGGGCGGCGTGTCTATTGGGTATGTTGCTGGGCAACTTATCAACTTTGGTTTGAATATCCTCTCTAAGAATGCGGGCGGCAAAGGATTTCAATTGTTTGTAACCCCCATCTGGTTCGTTGGGCTCACCATAGGCCTCTCTGTTGTTATTGGTCTGGCCTCTGGCTTTTGGCCTGCATATCGCGCCTCGCGCCTCTCACCCAAAGAGGCATTTTTGAGGAAATAAACTATCACTGCGGAGAGGGAGAGATTCGAACTCTCGATCCAGTTTCCCAGATGCCGGTTTTCGAAACCGGTGCCTTCAACCACTCAGCCACCTCTCCTTGAGCAGGTTCTA
>CAZDPP010000029.1:0-7359 GCA_964507495.1 uncultured Candidatus Saccharibacteria bacterium | reverse complement strand
GGGTGCCTACCGGGAATCCTTTTCTCCCGTCGGCTCGAATCGCAAAAGCGATATACTCGCTCTCCTCCTCAAAAAGCCTCGGGCTCTCGCTTTTCGCTTCGCGAGCTCGAGTCCCGTTCGATTCCCGCTCTATAGCACTAGACACAAAAATACCTCCCTGTTGGGAGGATATTTTTGATCTTGGGTGCCTACCGGGAATCGAACCCGAATTGCAAGTTCCACAAACTTGAGTGTTAACCGTTACACCATAGGCACCATACTGTTTTTAAGGTTAGGAAAACCTACAGAACGTTCGCTTTATAGCACATATTCTCCACTAACCCAACGTCTCGGCCACCGTTCGTGCCCCGAGTGCTCGACGAGAGGAAATATACGAAAGCAAGATAAATCCGAGCCCAATTGATGCAATGAGCACTTCAGGCACATGTACAATGAGTCCTGCAAACATCGCAAGAGCGAGACCAAATATTGCCCAATGAGCGCCGTGCTCAAGATATACCAACGCCTCGAGTGTTTTTGCTCGCACCAAATACACAGTAAGCGCGCGTACAAAATACGCACCAATACCGAGACCCACAACAATAATGACAAGTGAGGATGTAAGCGCAAAAGCACCAATAACACCGTCGAGCGAAAATGCTGAGTCCAAAAGATTGAGGTACGCAAAGAGCATGATGCCCGAGCGAGCCGCCCCCGCAGTCTCAACACCCAAACCATGCGCCACACCCTCGGTGAGAGTAAAGAGAATAATACCTATCATGCCGCTACGCAAAATACTTTCTGCGTCACCGTGTGCAAGGAACGAGATCGCAACAAGCGCGACAAGTGCCAGAGCGATTTCTATAGCTTCGACTCTTCCCCATTTTACTAAACGCTTCTCAACCGCCGCAAACCAATGAACATTTTTTGCCACATTAAAAAAGTATTTGAGTGAAACCATCATCAAAAACGCGCCACCAAAGGCCTTGATTGTATCATCGGCACTTTGCAGTAGGTTGGTATATTCGGCCGGGTTGTACAGAGCCAAAAGCGTAACTGCCCATGGCGAAGTAACAGCAACAATACTCACAATAATCACAGGCAATACGAGGCGTGTGCCGAACACTGAGAGCAGGATACCCCATGTCAAGAACCGGCGTTGCCACACGGGCTCCATTTCTGAAAGTACTTTCGCATTGACCACTGCGTTATCAAACGAGAGTGTTATTTCGAGCACTGCGAGTGTTGCTGCAAGTAAAAACGCAGCCCATCCACCCCACACAAACACCGCCAGCAAGGCCGCGATCGATACTATTATGGGTGCAATAAAAAGTTTTAGCATGTACTCACTATACTAGATACAAACGAGTGCCCAGGAGAGGACTCGAACCTCCAACCCCTTGCGGGGGCTACCACCTCAAGGTAGTGCGTCTACCAATTTCGCCACCTGGGCATACAAAGATCACGCCCGTGCGGCGTGACTCTACTATGCACTAACTTCTTCCTCTTGTGGAGCCACCTCAACCACAGGCTCTTCTGCAATAGGGGCTTCATTCTCAAACACTTCTTTTGAGCCAGTCTCAACGCGAACCGACTTGCGCATTGCGCGCTTGACCTCACTCGCTGCCTTGCGGCGGATGAAATAGAGTTTTGCACGGCGAGTGCGTGTACGACGCAATACCTCAACCGAGTCGATCATAGGAGAATAGAGTGGGAAGATTTTCTCAACCCCGACCCCGCTTGATACTTTGCGCACCGTAAACATGGCCCCTGCTTCAGTGCCGTGTTTGACCGCCAATACCAACCCTTCAAAAGCCTGCTTGCGAACGTTTTTGGTAGTTACTTCTTTTTTGTTGGCTCCCTTACCTTTTTTGAGCTCAACGATATTTTGCCACACACGCACAGTGTCGCCCGCTCGGATACCCAAGGCGGCGCGCTCTTGCATGTTGACTGAGGTTGTTTGGACGGATGATTTCATATCGTTTTGTAAGCCGGGTTACTTTACCACAGCGCTAGACCTTACGCAATTCTCCTTCGGCCTTGAGAAAGTCTGTTGGGAGCGGGGCCTCGAAGGTCATTTCTCTTTGATTTGGATGGGTTATGGTGAGAGAGAGCGCGTGAAGTGCTAGGCGTTTGAAACCAAGAGCCGTCCCTCGCCTGGGCGCATAGAGCCTGTCACACACAATAGGGTGCTGCACTGCCGAAAAGTGGACACGGATTTGATGTGTGCGGCCAGTTTTAGGAAATACCTCAACATAGGTGACATTACTCCCCCTTTCGATAACACGATATGCAGTGAGTGCGTCGCGCAACTCGCCATGAGGCTTTTGTGCCGAGCGTGGACCTGCACCCCCTCGCGCCGTGCCAATTGGTTTATCAATTACCCCTCGTTCGTCTTTTATGACACCTTGCACAAACGCGCGATACACCTTGCGCACTTCGCGCTCTTTAAATTGTTCTTTCAAAAATTCAAAATCTTTCTCTGTTTTGGCAATCAACAACACTCCCGACGTCTCGCGATCGATGCGGTGTACAAAGTAGTATTCCTTGTATTTTGTTTCAAGCCAGTGACTGAGTGCTGGGTAGTCGTGCCCGCCCGTACGGCCGGAGCCATCCGGTTGGGCGGGTTTACCATCGGGGTAAACAATCATCCCGGCGGGTTTATTTACAACGACAATGTAGTCGTCTTCAAAAAGGATAGTTGGTTCTGGCATTGGTGCGCGGTGAGGGACTTGAACCCCCGACCGTCTCAGTGTAAATGAGCTGCTCTACCAACTGAGCTAACCGCGCATATTTTAATTATCATTCCCAGAACATTCTTCTGCAAGCCTATTTCGAGTCCCTCTGGAGGGAATCGAACCCCCATCTCGGGCTTAGAAGTCCCAAGCTCTATCCATTGAGCTACAGAGGGAGAAGGTGCCAATGTACGATACCATATATAGCCAAAAGCGCGAGCGCAACACCAAAAAACCATAGTGCATATCGGCCCATAAGGTCGAGAATATGTTTGCCAAATCGCTCGGTCAGATAACACACCAGAGCCATACGGATACTGCGCCCCAAGAAAAATCCGAGTATAAAAGGCCAAAAATGTACGCCCAAAAACCCAGCTGCATAGATAAACACCTTGTCAGGAAGTGGTGTAAATGAAGCGAGTGTCATCACCAAAAATACATGCCCCAACAAAAGGTGGCGCGCGGTGTTAAATCCTTTCTCAAGTCCATAAAAATGCAAAATAGGGTCACCAAATTGAACAAACAAAAACGAAGCGACATAGAACCCGACAACTGCTCCTAGTGTTGAAAACGCGATAGAAACCGGCAAATACTCTCTCCAGCGTTTAGGGTGCGCCAACATAAGCGCCACTAAAAATATCTCGGGTGCCAAGGGCGAGATGATGGTGTCGGTAAATGCGATGACAGCAAGCCACGGCAGTGCGCGCTTGCTTTGTGCGTGTGCACTAAACCACTGCCAAATCCTGTTGCGAAAGTTCGCAATACTATTCAAGAGAGTGGCCATATTATCGCGCAGTAGCTCCTGGCGAAGCGTGTGTCTCAAACAAACTAAAAGGTTCCTCGGGTGTACCTCCGGTAGCCAAAATCATTGCCTGACTCTCGAGGCCGCGTATGGTGCGATATTCAAGATTGGTAACAAACGGACAACGCTTCCCCACCAATTGTGCAAGGTCAGGGAAAAATTCGGCAATACCCGAAATCACTTGCCGCTCCTCACGCTTATCACCGCCGGGAGCGAGACCAAAGTCGACCACCAAACGCAGAAGTTTGTCGGTGTCGGGCACCTTCTCGGCTGAGAGGATCTCTCCGACCTTGATTTCGACTTTTTTAAACTCATCTATTGAAATCTTTCCTTCCATACATCTATTCTACCTCGGTTGAGGATTTAATTCGATCGAGATAGCTCTGCAAAATGAGTGCAGCGGCCGAAGAGTCCAGAAACTCTTTAGCTACGGCTTCTTTGCGCGACGGCCGGCCATCATTCACATGTTCGTGCTGATGTGCGGCCTCGGCGCTTGTCATGAATTCGGGCTCAAATATAACCACCATGCCCTTGCCCTCAAGTGCCGCCTTAAACATCTCAACATGCCTCATGATAGGATTTGCTTCACCTTTAAAATTGCGCGACTCGCCCATGACAATAGTTTTCACCTCGTTTTCGTGTGCAAGTGCCAGTACTTCCTCGAGGGCTTCATCACCTGCCGCCACTATGCCAAGCGGGAATGCCAACGTAGCTGTCTCGTCTGAGACTGCAACACCAATGCGCTTGCTTCCATAATCGATACCGAGATATTTCATGGCGGAGGAGGTGAGATTCGAACTCACGATGGGTTGCCCCATGCTTGTTTTCAAGACAAGTGCCATAGACCACTCGGCCACTCCTCCGTGTGCACACCATACTATGTTTTTGCATATATATAAAGAGTTGGTACTATGCGTAAAGAAGGAGAATGCTATGGTCGAAAAAACACTTCTACACGCAACGCTCGGTTTTTTGGTCAAGGATCAGTCTATCGCTTTGGGATTAAAAAAACGAGCAATTGGTAAGGACCTACTCAACGGTTTCGGGGGTGGACTCAAAACTACAGAGACCCCCACACAGGGGCTCTTGCGAGAAGGGGCGGAAGAGTGTGGAGTGGCACTTGCACCAAACCACACAAAAAAAGTTGCGGTGGTGGATTTCCATAATCACAAAAGCAATGGAGAGACATTTACCTGTCGGGTATATGTGTTTCTCTGCACTTACTGGCTGTACAAACCGCAAGAATCAGAGGAGATGGGACCCCTCGAGTGGTTCCCATACGATGCGATACCGTTTGAAAGACTCATGCCCGCCGACCGCGATTGGTTGCCAGAAATACTTGGTGGAAGACTAATTTATGCCGAAGTTTGGTATGAACCAGGACAGCAGATTATCGAGAAGCCCACAAAAATCAAAGTCGTTACTCCAGACGAACTTGCTCGCCTCTGACACAGAGGCGATTTTTTATTTTACAAAAATTTGCAGTGTATACTTATATCATTCATGAATGAGCAGCCTATTACATGGCACGTACTCACCCACGAACACCGTGACCACTCGACTGATTGGTTTTGGTCGTTGGGACTATTGGCTATTGGGGGCGCAGCCCTATGTGTCTATTTCGGTAACGTACTTTTTGCGATCATCCTTTTATTGGGCGCGGGCTCAATTGCTTTTTTGGCATTGCGCGGACCGCGCGAACATATGGTCAAACTTGACACACGCGGCATCACTCTCGATGGCACACTCTATCCCTATCGCACTATCCAGTCGTTTTGGGTTGAGGAGTACCGCGACGAAGATGGCAACCCGGGGGAGCGCGAAGCAAAACTGTTTTTAACAACAACAGGCCTCTTGGCACCCTATATCACCATTGCCCTTGATAGCCCCGAGCACGCAGGGAGTGTGCGTGAGTATCTTAAAAGATATGTGACAGAAGAAGAGCAGTGGCCACACTTTGGTGAGCACGTAGCTGAGATACTTGGATTATAGACGTGTGCCCCTGGCAGGAATCGAACCTACATCACATCCTCCGCAAGGATGCATCCTATCCGTTGAACGACAGGGGCTTATTACCAAAACTACGTTAAAAAAACTCTTTAGTAAAGCCTAGGGAGTAGAAATAAAACACTAAACGCTGTGCATTTAGGCCTTCTTGAGCAATTTGGAGACTTTTGCTTTGCGGCGGGCAGCCGTATTTTTCTTGATAAGGCCGCGTTTCAAGGCCTTATCTATAGCCTTGTAAGCGCCAGCGAGAGTCTTGGTGTCACCTTTTTGAGCATCACGAACACTCTTAAGAGCGTTGCGTAGAGCCGTACGGCGTTTAGCGTTTATCTCTTTTTTACGAAGTGACTGGCGGTGCGCCTTTTTTGCCCCTTTGGTTATTGCCATATGTGGAAACATAGTACGCATTAATTCCAAAAAACACAAGCTGGAGTATGATGAAGGGATGATAGGCAAGCTCACGGGACTTTTTGGCGGCACCTTACCAGACGGTACAGCCCTCGTTGAGGTGGGTGGGGTTGGATATGCTGTAAGGACCCCACTTTTAGCGCTTGAGGCTTTGCGTGGAGCAAAAACAACAGCGGTTTCGCTCTTTATACATACAGCAGTACGCGATGATGCCATCGATTTATATGGCTTCCCCACCGAGGGCGACCTGGCTTTTTTTAAACAACTCATGACGGTCAAAGGACTCGGCCCCAAAACAGCGCTCAGTATTATGAGCGTAGCTGATACACAAACACTGAAGAGCGCCATAGCAGGGGGCGACTCGTCGATGCTTACAAAGGTTTTTGGCATCGGCAAAAAGAGCGCCGAGCGTATGGTCGTAGAGTTGCGCGACAAAATGCAGAACGAAGTTGCGGCAGGAAGTTTCCCAACTATGGCCGGCGGCGATAGTGAGGTAATAGAAGCGCTCATGGCGCTTGGGTATCAGGCCTCGGAGTGTCGTGTGGCGCTCAAAGAAGTGCCGCCTATTGTCGTAGGCACCAGCGCACGACTCGCAGCAACACTACGATTACTTGGAACTAAAAAATAATATGCGAAAATTGATACCTAAAAAAATTCTCGATGTGTATCACTTTTTGTTTGCCTACCTTGGCGCCGCAGTATACGGCTTTCCATCCCGAAAACTTTTTGTGATTGGTATTACCGGCACTAAGGGTAAGTCGACAACAAGTGAACTTGTTTCTGCCATACTAACCGAAGCTGGGCATACCGTAGCTCTTGCCTCGACTATCCGCTTTGCAATCGGCAAAGAGAGCGAGCCTAACCTGTTTAAAATGACCATGCCCGGCCGCGCATACCTACAGCGTTTTTTGCGCAAAGCAGTGCATGCGGGTGCCACCCACGCAGTGATTGAAATGACATCCGCAGGAGCTCAGCAGTTTCGCCATATTGGTATTGAGCTTGATGCTTTACTATTCACCAATCTACAACCCGAACATCTTGAGTCTCATGGGGGTATTGAGGCCTATGCACAAGCAAAACTCTCACTTGCAACGCACCTTGCAGAGTCACCCAAGCGCCCTCGATACATTGTCGCCAATATAGACGACCCTTACGGCAAAGAGTTTTTAAAAAGTGAGGTAGAAATTAAGGCACCTTTTTCTCTCGCTGATGCCGAGCCCTACACAGTTGATGACACCAGTGTACGATTTCTCTACAAGACAAAAAAGCTTTACTCAGCACCTTTGCCTGGGCTGTTTAATCTGCGCAACATTTTGGCAGCACTCACACTCACCCATGCAATGGGAATACCAGAGGAAAAAATCGCCCGCGCACTTGAACACATTAAACCGATTGCGGGCCGCGCCGAACGTGTGGAGTGTGGACAAAATT
>CAZDPP010000028.1:0-7428 GCA_964507495.1 uncultured Candidatus Saccharibacteria bacterium | reverse complement strand
TAATTTTTATCCTTCGATTCATCAATTAAGCTACCCCTCGACAAGCTCAGGGTAGACCCCACTCATCGAAGAGCTGTTACTCAACGCGCTTGTTATATTGTCTCACAATTTTGGCGCCTAAGGCAATACCCTGGTTCTGTGTGAATCCGGCCGGTACCTCAAGCACATACTGTGCAGGAGCGCTCGAGTGAAACGAGTGCGGATAGGTATCAGGAGAGACATTGTCTGCAATAGTCACCACAACACCTCCTTCATTGATCCACACAATATCGATCGGAAAGTGCATGTCTTTCATCCAAAAACCATACTGTCCGGGCTCATCAAACACAAAAAGCATCCCTTTTCCTTTTGGGAGCGACAATCTGCCAGAGAGTCCTTGTTGGCGTTGTATGTCGGTGGGGGCCCCCTCAACCACAAGAGTAGTACCTCCCCCCGAAATAGTGCGTGTGGGTAGAGTAGACAAGGTAGTTGGAGACATAAGTGGAGTTGTAGTTTGTCGATATAAAAACACACCACCCAGTATAACCAACCCACACACTACAAAAACAATGGCACAGTAGTTACGAATCATCGAAAAAAGTATACCATTAGTACATGCAGCAGAACCAGGCTTTTCTTGATGCGTTCGAAAAACATTCAGACGAACTTCTTCGTCATGCACGCATGCGCCTTCCCGACCAAGAACGCGCACTAGACTTGGTACAAGATTGTTTTTTGCGTACCTGGGACTTTTTAGTAAAAGGAGGAGAAATAAGACAGTATCGACCTTTCTTATACCGAACGCTCAACAACCTCATCATCGACGAGTACCGCAAACACAAAACCCAATCCCTCGACGCCATGCTCGAAAACGAAGAAACATTTGTTGCAGTTGAGGGAGCTCTACTTAGAGACGAAACCGATCTATTCGAAAAAGCAGCTGTACAGTTTGAAAGTGCAGAGGTGTTGAAGCTAGTTGCACAACTCCCCGAGAACTACCGCGTCGTCGTTATTATGCGCTATATCGACGGACTCCTACCGGCCGAGATTGCAGAGTGCCTCAACGAGAGCGAAAATACTATATCTGTACGCATCCATCGCGGAATACGAAAGTTACGAGAGTTGGCTGCGTCATCACCCATACAACCACTATGAACGACCTAGAAAAAAAGCTCCAACAACACACCTCACACATGCGCCTCACCCAACATGAGAAGGACGCCATGCGTCTAGTCCTCCAGACACACATGCACACCTATCCCCTCCCAACCCCAAGCCCATGGTTTGGTTTTGCACTGCAAACACGTCTCATCGTGCCCGCTTTTGCTGTGCTTTTGTTGTGTGTGAGTACCACATATGCCGCACAAGATGCCCTTCCTGGCGACCTACTATACCCCATTAAAATCCATATAAACGAGCGGGTGGAAGTAGCACTTGCTGACACTCCTGAGAAAAAAATTGCAGTCGAGGTACAGCTGGCCGAACGCCGAGTGGGAGAAGTACAAACATTGGCTGCGCGCGGTACGCTTGATGTATCCACGACGCGAGAACTAGAAGATAACTTCAATGCACACGCAAAAGAAGCTCTCATCCTTGCGACAACAATAGAGGAAAAAGAAAAAATATCAGATGAACAACCCGAAACCTCCTCCGCGGTGCGCACTATGACCATGACCTTCGAGGAGACGGATGCGACTTCAACTGACGACATAAAGACATACGACGAAACCTCCGCAACTACAACGCGTATATTCAAACTAAAAGATTCACTTAAAGCGCAATCAGATATTTTTAATACCCTCAAAAAAGAAGACGAGTACGAAACACCGGTGCAACAAGACCACGAATAAGACCAGGGATTTTTAAGAGCGTTTTTCTATGTCGTCTATTTTTTGCGTTATATAGGCTTCGATGTCTCCGAGGTGTGCTCGGATCTTCTTGAGATATAGAGCGTCGTCGGTGTTCATACCTTTTTTGTCTTTCATCCGCTCGATGTCTTTGCCTTGTCTCTGGAGATCTTTTTTCATACCAAAAAGCTTTTGATATACCTCTCGCTGTATCTTTAATATACCGCTTCCTTTTCGTCCACGGCGCTCAAAGCGATAGAGTTTCCTCCAGAGAGCGATGTTCATCAGGAACAACAAAAGGAAGAGGAAGATTGCCACAAGTGGCACTACAGGCAGAGACGAGATACTTACCACGACTCCCTCAAACAAGCTGGGCGGACGTACGATTTCAAACGTAGTCGCATCAGAGTCTGTTTCATTACCCGCTCGGTCAGAAGCACGCACCATAGCTGAGTGCTCACCCACCTCAAGTGTCACTGGCACACGATATGTGTCCCCACTGAGATGTTTGGGTACTATAGTCGCAACCACTGCACCATCTATTAACACCTTAAGTGTTGATAACCCCGAGAGGGCATCAGATGCTGCGCCCTCAAGTGAGGCTGGTCTAGGCGAGAGAGTATCTAGAGCAGCGGTGGTTAGCAACAAAGACTTATCCTCGTGATCATATCTAACGGTGATACCAGAAAGTACTGGCGGGGTCGTATCTATCTGTAGTTTGTAGGTAGAGATGGAACCCCAACCTTTATTCGTGTGCGCTCGGAGCGAGAAATACCATACACCTTCGTCAAGGTTGTCTATTGTTTTTTGCTTAATTGCGGGGCGATAGAGTATGCCGGGGGTTTCGCCTTTTTTCTTACTCAAAAGTGTCTGAATTGCATCAGTACCTGAAGGTAGGCTCCAATGTAATACGGCTTGTGTCTGTGTGTACCACCCATCTTGGTTGGAGTGTGTTGATGAAGTTATGGCGAGCCCTTGCTCAGCTGTGGATATTTTAGGAGCTTGTTCTGGAGCAGGAGTCTCAGGGGAAGGTGCGGAAGTTGGTGTGGTGGGCTCCACAACAACAATAGTGGCTCCTGTTGCCGATTGCAGCACATCAGTACCCAACCCATCGTTGGCCCGAACCACACCGTTAGCTATAGAAAGTGTCGCTGTGCCGGTGTGTTTGGCACGAAACGTTACTGTTAAAACCGTCCCATCTGCACCCTGAAACCCCGGGTTTGGAAGCCCTCCATTAAAAGAGACTCGGCTGCTTTGGTTTGAAAAACTTGGCTCCTCCACCCACAACGTGAACACAGACGATTTACTGAGCGATAGGACCTCAACCACATCTGTTGGAAATTGGAGTATACCCTCTGCAGTATTAATCGCCTGGTCATTACTAGTGAGCGCTACGCGAACAGTAAAAATATCTCCGACTGAAACTGTAGGAGATGCTGTGCGCAACGAGAGCGTTGCCGCGTCTGCGTATGTTGCACAAAAAAACAAACATACAGCAACAAGACCGATACTCAGTCGTCCAAGTGCATATTTATACGTAGGTGTCATTTATATATACGATCTACGGCGAAACCACAGAACCAATGCAATAAGTATACCAGCAGAAATACACACCATCACCCACACAAACCACTGATTTTGTCCGTACACACTCTCCCTGACATTTCCTGCTTTGTCGTAGGCACGTACGCGGAGTCTAGGTGATTCTTCTTGATGTTGCAGTACGTAGGTGCCACTCGCTCGCACGGGCGGCGCATCACCCTCAATCACTTCATAGTGATCAATCCCTGACTGAGCGTCAGTTGTTTGAAATGATATAAATTTTTTTCCATCGAACACAGATGGATCCTCCCCCATCACAACCTCAAAATACGCAGGCGGAACGGTATCTTTTGTAATGGTTTCTTGCCAGGCATCATGCGCAGCGCCCGCACGCGGCCCCACCACAAGAGAAAAACTACTCCCCTGTACTGGAACCGACGTACCTGTGCCATCATTTTTGTATGCGTGTATGTTGGGGGTAAAAGTAATAGTGCCCACAGTCTCTGGCGTATATGCGATCTCAAAAAGTACTGCGTCGGAAGACACACTACCCCCTGGGACCCCACCCACAAAGGTTATTGTCCTGCCAGATAAAGATGGTGTGCGTGGCCACAACGTAAACGCGGAATGCGCCACACTGATACCAGAAATCTTCTCGACAGCGCCCTCTAATGTGATTACTCCGTCGACCACATTAATAGAATCCCCTTGCGTGTTAAGATGCGCCACGATCAAAACCGTATCCCCGACCGACACCTTGGCTTGTGGTGTATCAAAATATAGTGAAGCCGCAAAGACAGATGCTGGTAAGAAGGCAACAAGTGCGACAAACAGAGAAAACATGAGGTATGTGTATTTTTTCATATGTAGAATTATTTTTTCCATTGATACAGAAGGATCGAAAAGTCGACCGAATCAACTTTGTTATCATGGTTTACGTCGACGAACGCATTTTTGAAAGGTGTTTTTGTTTTCCAGAAAGCAAGCAAGATCGAGAAATCGATAGAGTTTACTTTGCAGTCCCCGTTCATGTCTGTAGTCAGTGTAGGACACGCCGAAGATGCCGGTTGCGGCGACACAGGGCTAATACTACCGCCACCCCCTCCGCCTCCACCGCCACCCCCTCCGCCGCCCTCATTTGTTGTGGTGGTGGTATTTGTAGTGGCGGGAAATGAGCGAGACGCCCCAGAACTATCAGTGCCGAAGTACGCGACTACTTTGAAATAGTAATTACCAGCCGTGGAAACTGTTGCGGTGAGTGTCGTGTTAAAGTCTTCACCTGGATTAATAAACTTGGCCGCTGTCGCGTGGTACACATCATCTCCACCACCACATGCATTATTACTATCAGACACAACACACCACTCATATTGATATTCATACCCACTCAATCCTTCATTGGTTATAGTGATGTTTGCCGCAACCGAAGGAGTGATTGTGTCTGACATACTATTGACGATTACTTGCGCTGGAGAGCCGGCGACCTCCCAGTAGTCATTCGTTTGGAGGGTTTGACCGCTTAATACTTCGGTACTCGCCACTACCTCCCATTGACCTTGTCCTGCATTACTTGCGGTTGTATAGGTATATTCATACACACCTGTTGCAATATTAGTCATACTCACTCCTGAAACAACGACGTTTCTGCTTGCGTCATACAAGGTCACGGTAGGTGTTGCGTATGGCGCCGCCGCCTGACTTGCGTTGGTGATAAATAGTTTTGCTCGATATGTATTTCCAGCAAGGACCGATTGCGTGTTGTTGAGTGTAACTACCCACCCACCCGCAACTGCATTTGTATTACTATTCACAACTGCCGCAACAGAAGATGAGGCGGTTGTTATGTCACTTTGTGTTGCAAGCGAACCTGAGGTGAGTGAGGCATCAGTGAGCGTGCGGATGGTGGCAGACCAAAGATCAGAAGCAATTGAGGCGCCTGAGGAAAGTGTCCGTGTTGCCGCGCTCCAAGTGTCGGATACGAGTGTACCAAAAGAGGTTAGTGTGCGAGCACCACTCGCCCACACCGAAGTAGACACCTCGCTTGCAGTGGGGGCTGAGGAAGTGGCAATAACAAACGTCTTGTCTTCTTTTACAAGCGAACTGTCTCCTGAATACCCGCAAGCCATTTGTGCAGGAAATGTTCCCTGGGTTGTTGATGAGTAATTGTAATGATACCAACCATTTGCGTCGGCGGTCATACTTGCCGCAACCACCTCAGCTGAACCTGTAGGGCCCCACACTGAAACAGTGCAATTGGTCGAGGTGGCAGTGTAATCATCATCGTAAACAAAGTCACCAATAACAATTGTTTGCCCTGGTGCATATGTACTGTATGCCTGTGCGGAGAGTGCAAGAAAAAACAGGGAAGAAATTCCCGCCACATATAGAAATCTATAGAGAACTCTATTTTTTCTTAGAAGAAACATCGTCGGTAAATCCTCTGCGAAGAGTTTTGATTGCCTCGACAATGTTTTGTGCAAGTTCGGGGATTTTTCGAGAACCAAACAACACAACCAACACCACTGCGATTATGAGTATTTCTTTAAAGCCTATATCAAACATATTTTTATAGTATCTAGTTATGAATAAATAGCACTGGGTGCACTTACTGTTTTTGTCTTTCTTTTTCCAACAAGCAACACGAGTTCAAAGAGTCCTATCAATGGCGCTGCCATTACTAGTAAGGATAAGCCGTCAGTCGGTGGAAGTAAAGCCACAATAATCACAGTTGAGGCTATCACCAGCCGGCGTTGCGCTGCTAAAAACTCTATTGTTACTATACCCAAACGAAGCAAGAGCCATAGTACAAGCGGAAATTGAAACAAAAACCCAAGCAACACTGATGTGAGGAGGATTTGAGAGAAAAACGTGCTCACATCCCACAAATTTTCAAGCCCCAACCCAGTATTAAAACTAGTAATGGTTTCAACCGCGTAATGCAGTATGGCGACCCCATAACAAAACCCTACGATAAACAAACTCATACTGAGGATCGTATATCCTATAACCATTTTTTTTTCCTTTCTAGTGAGGGCAGGAGCAACAAACTCGTATATCTCTGCCAAAAGAAGCGGTAGAAAAAATATGAGCGCGATACTGAGCCCTATATCAACTGACAAGGCTATAGCCTGAAAGGGCGAGGTCACAATATAGGACACTCCTGGGGCACCAAAAAAAATAACAAGCCCCTTGATGAAAGTTGCTGAAAACGCAAAACCAAAAAAAAATAGCGTAACAAAAAAAAGTACCAAAAAAATGATGCGGCGGCGCAATTCTTCTACATAGGGCCCGTGAGCTACAAAAAGTTTTTTTAACGTAGTCGACATATCCTATTCTCCAACAATAAAAATATTTCCACCATCAACCTCAACAACACAATACTGACTACCACTCGGCTCAATAAGTATGTCCGTAAGTAGGCCCGGGTATATTGCGGAGGGTATTTCTATAATAAAATCCTGTACCTCCCCTTCCTGAAAATGTATGTCAGTGAGCGCCATTACAGTATAGGTTCGAGTACTTCAAGCGACTCCTCCGTTGTGGTTTCGACTATAGGCCCTACTTTTGGAGTCTCTTTCAACAGATATTCCCCAGTATCGTTTTTTGTAGCAGCCTGATCTTCTATGTTCTTTTTCTCTACACTAATTACTTTATCAAGAGAAGCTGATTCTAATGAGCCTCCGTTCATTTGAGAAAGGAGGTTGCGACTCATACGAACATAAGAAGCGGAGGTGTGTGTCGATTCTGGATCATTTTTCAGAATCGCAGCACCAAGCTCCATGTGTCCATTAAATCCATAAACAACACTACCATATTTTATGTATTGCGCCTGAAAGGCTCCAGCAACTAATTCAGGAGCTGAAACGTCATACACTTCGATTAGTGCAGCGTCTTCATAGTTGCCAGTAGCCGATGCCACACGAAGATTTATGTTTTCTGCAACCTCCCCATCTTTTTCTATATGAATCATTTTAATATTGAGTAAGTAAAGCTCTTACTTTTAAATCATCTCCGAGTGACGCTGGCGTGTATCGAATATATGTTGTTTCGTTTGCTTTAT
>CAZDPP010000027.1:0-7773 GCA_964507495.1 uncultured Candidatus Saccharibacteria bacterium | reverse complement strand
TTGTTCGTGTGATGGTTGTAGTGAGCCATCAGAGCAGAGTTGTGGGAGGAGGCCGCCGGAGGTGTTGGTGTTGGTGGGGTCGCCAGAGCCTTCATTTTGGCCTCCTGTATTTCCGCACGCATATTCTCCTCCTTCGACCCCAGAATTACTACCAACCCCTCCAGTCCCTCCTCCAACTCCTATAGTGTTACCACTACTATCAATACCTTGGGCTTGAACATATTGTGCTAAATCCCCAACCACAATACCAGCTCCGATTAGCAGCCCAAAAACAATGATTGCGATTGAAACATGTCTTCCAATAAAGATTTTATACATACTATGTAAACTTCTTAATAATTAGAACACAAGAACGAGTCCTAAAAAGACCCTATCCACAGGCACCATCGGCAGCACTTGACAAAATATAAGGTGGGTGTATACTATTAGGCAGTGAGATAGTGCTGGGGATCCTCCCCAGACGACAGGAGAAAGACCATGAAGTCCATCGCCCTCGCTGCCTTCATTGCCGCCGTCGCCCTCGCCGTCCCCACCATCGCCCAGAACTACCCTTCCTGGGGAGAGCAGGTGATGGCCGCCGGCAAGGATGCCGGCTGCAGGATTGATGATTGGGAGTGTGCCGTCAAGAGTGGCCCGCCCCTGAAGTAAGCAAAACGGCCGAGTTTGCAATCGCAAACTCGGCCGTCACGCATTTCTAAATCCCTGGTTGACTTTCTATATATATAAGAGTATGTTTAAAGTATCTGGTAACTGCCCTGCGTGGGTGGTTTTTGCGTTTATAGGCCAGGTATTAGCTAACCCATACACTATGTTTGACCTCAAAGTAATGAATTCAGTCCTTGGCGAGCTCGAAGAAGAGCGCGGTATTCCACGTGAGAAAGTTATTGAAGCAATCGAGGCTGCACTCGCAACCGCATACAAAAAAGAGTACGCAAAGCGCGGGCAGATTATCCGTGCAAAACTCGACCTCAATTCTGGCACTACCGAGTTCCAGCAAGTAAAAGAGGTGGTCGATGAGACTACCGTACGCATGACCGACGACAACACCGAGGAAGAAACTTCCGAAGTTTCCCGTGGCGCGAGCGAGGTCGTCGAGGGCGAGACGCCACTTCCCTACTTCAACCCCGAGCAACACATCATGTTAAACGACGCCAAGCTCATCAAGCGCGACGCGCACGTGGGTGATGAACTTATTTTTGCACTTGAGGCAAAGGATGACTACGGCCGCATCGCCGCACAAACCGCCAAACAAGTGATTATCCAGAAAATCCGCGAAGCGGAAAAAGTGTCTGTCGTGGCCGAGTTTGGCAAACGCCAAGGCGAGATTGTCGCGGGCACAGTGCAGCGTATGGAGCGTGGCAACATATTCATCGACCTTGGGCGTGCAACAGGTATTTTGCCCTACGACGAGCAAATCCCAGGTGAGCGCTATCGCCAAGGAGAGCGCATCCGCGGCCTGCTCTACCAAGTCGAGGAGAGTCCTCGTGGAATTTACTTGCGCATGTCACGTGCTCATCCGCAGTTTTTAGCAAAACTCTTCGAGCTGGAGGCGCCCGAGGCCGCACACGGCACAGTCGTGTTTAAAGCCATAGCCCGCGAGGCTGGTAGTCGCTCAAAAGTGGCAGTTGCCTCGACCGACCCGCACGTCGACCCAGTAGGTTCGTTGGTTGGGCAACGTGGCGTTCGCGTCTCGACCGTCACATCCGAGCTCGGTGGCGAGAAAATCGACATCATCGAGTGGTCAGACAATCCAAAAACATTTATAGAAGAAGCTCTCTCTCCTGCCCGCATTACCGAGGTGAGTCTCGACGAAGACGAGCACAAAGCAACCATTAAAGTTGCCGAAGACCAGCAGAGTTTAGCGATTGGCCGCGGCGGGCAAAACGTACGCCTCGCAGCCAAGCTGACAGGTTGGCGCATCGACATACAATCAACACAAGGTGCTAAAATTGCAGAGACAACTGAAACCGGCGAACTCAAGGGCGACGTTGTTGAGGTGACTGAGTAATTAGTATCTAAAAAATAACTTATGAATCTTTGGCACGATATCACAGCAGGAAGCGCAGAAGAGATGAACGTCATTATCGAGATTCCCCGCGGCTCAAACAATAAGTACGAGATAGACAAAGAGACCGGCCTCATCAAACTCGACCGTGCCAACTACTCGGCAGCTGCATATCCTTTTGACTATGGTTTTGTGCCACAGACACTCTGGCACGACGGCGACGCACTTGATGTGCTCGTACTTACCACCTATCCACTTGCGACCGGCATTTTGGTTGGTGTGCGCCCAGTCGGAATACTCGAGATGATTGATGGTGGCGAGTCTGACTACAAAGTCATCGGCGTACCTGTGGAGGACAAGCGCTGGGACGACGTACAATCGCTCAAAGACCTCAACCAACACACACTCAAAGAGATAAAACACTTCTTCGAGACGTACAAAATCCTCAAAGGCAAACCCGCACCAGTTGAAGTGGGCGAATACAAAGACAAAGATGCGGCCGTTGCAGCATTTGCCGAGAGCCTTGCGCTCTATCAAGCAAAGTTCGGCAAAAACTAAGCGTGTCTGACTATTCAAAAGAACTCGCCGTAGCAAAAAATCTTGCACTCCGAGCGGGTGATATTATGCGCCGCTATTTTGAGCAAGGCGTTGCTGTAACTCAAAAACAAGATGGGTCGCCCGTAACCCAGGCTGACATAGAGATAAACAAGTTGGTTATCGAAGAAATCACAAAAAACTTCGGCGATATTGTTGTGGGCGAGGAAGAAAGCACGGGCAACTATGGGATGGGTCGCCGGTGGATCTGCGACCCTATAGACGGTACGCGCGCATTCACCTTAGGGCTACCTTTTGCTATGTTTTCGCTTGCGCTTGTTGTCGATGGCGCACCCGCGGTGGCTGTCGCATATGATCCATTTTTAAACAGGCTCTATGCGGCAACACAAAGCGGCGGGAGTTGTTGTAATGAAAAACCAATACATGTGTCATCTCAAGAGCTCTCGGGTGGCAACATCGCGGTATCAAGCTCGCCCATCAAAGTATGGCGAGATAAAACATACGCAACGCTCTTGAATAACTTGAGTAACGCCGGCGTACAATTTGGGAGCTTCCACGGCTCGGTATACAAAGGATGCCTTGTAGCGCGTGGTAATTTTGTAGGCTACCTCGAGCGCGGCATACATGCGCATGACGTTGCTGCAACCGACCTCATTGTGCGCGAGGCGGGCGGTATGGTGACCGGCTTTGATGGCAAACGGCTCGACTTCAGTAAACCTTTCAGAGGTGCAGTGATGTCAAACGCTGTAGCACATGAAAAACTTTTGACTTGTGCACAGGAAAAATAATTTTCTGCACAACCTCATACGCTATACTGGTGATGTGAAACAGACTCCTGTAGTACAAAAAAATAAACCACAGGCAGTGGGACCTTTTGTTGCAGTCATTATCATTGTGCTCGTGGTCGCCATCGGAGGCGTGTACTTTTTTATACAGCAAGAACACCGCATTAAAGAGTTGAGACAGGCAGCAGAAGAACCCACAAATTCGTAATAAAACAAAGAAAAAAATTGGCGAGCAAATGGTCTGGCCGAGTCTTCGAGGAGACCCGAGGACCTTTGTGAGACAAGTTTTTTTCTTTGTGTTACTATCCCAAAATGCAATTTAATGACATAGCAAAGGCGTTTATTAAAAAAGAGCTCCCCGACTCCGAGGTCGAGCTTGTGGGCGAGGTGCCTGCCGAGGCCATAGTGCCCTATCGCGAACAAGCACTTGCGCACTTGGCCGAGCATGTCGAGCTGCCAGGCTTTCGCCCCGGACACGTGCCGCTTGATATGGTAGCCAAAAAGGTGGGCGAGATCACCGTGCTCGAAGAGGCTCTTGAGTTGTATGTGCGCGAGTTCTATCCTGCACTCCTTGAGGCACACAATATTGACGCTGTCGGCCGCCCTGACATCCGTATCACGAAACTAGCCCCGGAAAATCCTGTCGGCCTCACCATTCGTGCGACCATCTACCCTACTGTTGTTGTACCTAAGGATTGGAAAAAGCTGGGCGAGGGAATCGAGATGGAGACCGTGCCCGAGATTTTGGATGCCGAGGTAGACGAAGCATTGCTCTCTATCCGCCGCGCCCGTGCAAAAATTCCTACAGCAACGACAGACTCTACACCAACACCTGACGCTGATGTCGCAGAGGAAACAGATTCTTCTGCTGTAAGTCAGCAAGGGAATGCTACGGAATCCGTTTCCTCTGCTCCAGACACACAACTCCCTGAGCTCGACGACGCATTTGCGCAATCGCTTGGACAATTTACGGACGTGGCCGACCTCAAAGCCAAGCTCAAAGAAAATATGAAGAGCGAAAAAGAGCAACAAGCCAAAGAAAAACGTCGCGGCAAAATCATCGACAGTTTACTCGAGAAAACTAAGACGGATGTACCTGTTATGTTCGTCGACAGTGAGCTCGAGAAAATACTCAACCAACTTAAAGAAGATGTAAAACGCTTTGGGTTGTCATTTGAAGACTATTTAACTCGCATGCAAAAAACCGAGGAGCAAGTGCGCGCCGACTTCCGCGAGCAAGCCCGCAAGCGCGCCAAACTGCAACTCACCCTCAACAAAATCGCAGCAGAAGAAAAGATAGAGGTCGACCAGGAGGCGGTTGCCACCGAGATGAAACATGCGCTCGAGCACTTCCCCGACGCACGCCCCGACCTGGTGCAGGTGCACATCGAAACAGTGATGCGCAACGAGAAAGTTTTGAAGATGCTTGAAGGTGAGCTTGAAAAAGAGTAGACTTCCGTCATGAAATACAATCCTTCAAAAAGTTCGGGGCACGTAACCCCAGAATACAGTCAGCTTGTGCCTATGGTGGTAGAGAAGAGCCCCTACGGCGAGCGGGCGTTTGATATTTATTCGCGTTTGCTCAAAGACCGCATCATATTTTTGGGCGGCCCTATTGAGGACCACACCGCCAACCTCGTTATTGCCCAACTCTTGTTTTTGGCGTCAGAAGATCCTAAAAAAGACATCCAACTCTACATCAACTCCCCTGGCGGCTCAGTGACCGCCACCTTGGCCATGCTCGACACCATGATGTTTATAAAGCCCGATGTAGCGACGGTATGTATCGGCATCGCGGCCTCTGGCGCGGCAATTCTCCTTGCCGGCGGCACCAAAGGCAAGCGCTTTGCCTTGCCCAATGCCGAAGTGATGATCCACCAACCATGGGGAGGTGCACAAGGCCAGGCAACCGATATCGAGATTACGGCCAAACACATCCTTGCTACCCGCGACAGACTCAACAAAATTTTGGCAAAAACAACAGGCCAAAGCTTGAGCAAAATTGAAAAAGACGTTGAGCGCGACTACTTTATGTCGGCTGAAGAGGCTAAAAAATACGGCATCGTGGACGACATCTTTAGCAACAAAAGCGGTGGAACTCCAAAAAAATAGCCTCATTGCGGGTGGGCTATTTCCCTGGTATTGTAGAGCTGCTAGTCAGACGACTAGCAGCTCTAAGTCGTTTCTGTACAAAAATTTTACCTTTTAGTATGAGTATCCATGTCATTAAAACTATTGTTCACCCTGCTTGGGTTGGCAACATTAGGCGGCGCCATCTTGGGCTACGTCTTTCGTTGGCTCCTACTCCTTGCGCGTAAGGGATCTATCGAGGTTGAGATCAAGCAAATTTTGCTTGATGCTAAAGAAGACGCAAAAAAGATAACCGCCTTAGCTGAGACAGAAGCAAAAGAGAAACTCCTTGCAGCTGAAGGTGAGTTGAAAGAAAAAGAAGAGAAAGTAACCCGTGCTGAGGACCGGGTTTTTAAGCGTGAGGAATCGCTCGACCGCAAACAAGCCGAGCTTGATACAGAGATCACGCACGTCAAAAACCGCATCGAGGAGATTCGGGGTATTAAAGAGCGTGCCGATGCTTTGTTGCTAGAGCGCACAAACGAGCTTGCCAAGGTGGCAGGACTCACACGCGAACAAGCAAAAGAGCAACTCTATCTCGAACTTGAGCGCGAGTCAGACGAAGACCTCATGATTCGCATTGCCAAACTCGAGCGCGACGGGATAGAAAAACTCGAACGTCGCGCAAAAGAGATCTTGACCACTGCCATCCATCGCTTGGGCAACTCGGTTGCGAGCGACACCATGGCAACCGCAGTCACTATTCCAAATGATGAAATCAAGGGCAAAATAATTGGTAAAGAGGGGCGTAATATCAAAGCATTTGAGCGCGCAACAGGGGTTGAGGTGATTATCGATGATACGCCAGGCTCTATCGTACTTTCTTCCTACGACCCTCTACGCCGCGCTATTGCCCGGGTCGCTCTTGAGAACCTCATCCTTGATGGTCGCATTCAACCAGCCAAAATCGAAGAGACTGCGGAGAAGGCAAAAGCCGAAGTAAATAAAATAATTAAAGAAAAGGCCGAGGCTGCAGCGTTTGAAACTGGCGTGCTCAATCTCGACCCGCGACTCCTCATGATCTTGGGTCGTCTGCACTTCCGCACATCGTATGGCCAATCAGTCTTGCAGCACTCAATCGAGATGGCCCACATCGCCGGCATGATAGCCGAAGAATTGGGTGCAAACCCAGCAGTGGCACGTGCAGGAGCCCTTTTGCACGACATCGGCAAAGCGCTCGACCATGAAGTACAAGGCACCCACGTAGAGATCGGCCGCCGCATCCTGCAAAAATTTGGCGTAAGCGAGGAGGTGGTCAAAGCTATGCAGGCTCACCACGAGGAATACCCGTACGAGACGACCGAGTCGGTCATCGTGCAAGTAGCCGATGCTATTTCAGGCGGCCGCCCTGGCGCGCGCCGCGATAGTGTCGAAAATTACCTTAAGCGCTTGGCTGATATTGAAGAAATCGCTAACTCCTTCCCTGGAGTCGAGAAATGTTATGCCATATCAGCTGGTCGCGAGGTGCGCGTATTCGTCAAACCAGACGTCATGACCGACTTTGCCGCTCGAGAGCTTGCCCGCAACATCGCTGTACGCATTGAAAATGAGCTTAAATACCCTGGCGAGATCAAAGTAGCTGTCATCCGCGAGACACGAGCGATTGAGTTCGCGCGATAAATTGGTAAAAACGTCGGCCTTGCAACGTTTTTTAGCTACGTTATACTAACGGCGCAGGGCATCCCTATTACTAAATCATTAATTCCCCCATGAACAAGCAAGATATCGCAGAAAAAGTGCAAGGAGTTTTGGGTACAACCAAAGCTGATGCGGAACGCGCCGTTGAGTGCGTCATAGACACTATCGTCTCGGCACTCAAAAAAGAAGACGATGTTTCAATCGCAGGTTTGGGTATCTTTAAAACCAAAATGCGAGCCGCACGCCAAGCACGCAACCCTCGCACTGGCGAGACTGTGCATGTAAAGGCAATGCGCGTACCTAAGTTCCAGGCAGCAAAAGCACTTAAGGAGGCTGTTAAATAAATTTAAAACTCCTCCCTACTCGTCTGTGGGCGAGTCGAGACGAAAAAATCCCCAGCCAATGGCTTAGGGGATTTTTTCGTTGATATGTATGGTGCGGGATGGGAGAATCGGCCACAGGTTGCCTTCGGCACCCGCGACCCCGCCTCGCTGTTGCAAGGCAACATACTCCGGCTTTCGCTTCACCACGCAAGCAAAGTAGTTTGCTTGCTCATCCTCGCACGATATAGTCGCTTCGCTCCTTACAGTGCGGGATGGGAGAATCGGCCACCGGTTGCCTTCGGCACCCGCGACCCCGCCTCGCTGTTGCACGGCAACA
>CAZDPP010000026.1:314-7885 GCA_964507495.1 uncultured Candidatus Saccharibacteria bacterium | reverse complement strand
GACGCGCCTGGCCCGCAAGGCCGATGCCCGCGCCGAATCGGCGCCGCAGAGCGTCGCTGTCGCACCAACATAAACAGAGCTAAGAATGTGTTAAAGAACATGAATACTGCCAGGTATGTTGCGTTGCCGAAGGTGCCATCAAGACGTGGACCGCTTTGGGACGATGGCGTAAGTCCCCCTACATGCAGCAATTGTCCTAGTGAGTAAAGTGCTTGCAGTGCCCCTGAGGCAATCGAGATTTGAAACAATCTATCCCACCAACCCTCAGCAGTTGCCACTGCACCCATTATCACAAAGTAAACGAACAAGTGGAGTACGGTGATATAGCCCTCCATGCGCTCAAAGTTACTCCAAAAACTTTTACTTGGATCAACGCTCAAAAGTGTAGACAGCCCAACCCATGCAACAAACGCGCCGACTGTCCACAAAAGATACGAACCCTGCGGGCGGTATTTTGGCTCACGCAACGCCAAAAGCACATACGCACCCAAAATTATTTCAACTACGATTCTAAATGCGAAGTTTTTCCCCGTGATAAACGGGAAGTACATGTTCGGAAATAGAGAACCATCAGCTATCACAAACGGAATAAAGAAGATAAGAGACAGACCCCCCAAGAGCACCCATCTCAAGAATTTGGTGTATTGCATACAAAACACTATACCACCGAACTATGCTTTGCAAAAAGAGCCTTATTTTGAGCCATAAGCTCATCAACCGCAGCAAGAACCATGGCGGGGGTGATACTTTGCGCTTGTCGGGTAGCTTCCTCAATATCTACCACCGAGGTATTGAAAATATGCAACACGGGAGCTACGCGCCCAAGAGGTACTACGCTTTTATGGAGCGGGCCTTGTGGTGGCTGCTCGCGCTCGTCCATGGGCCCCACAATATCGACGGTGGGCACATTATATGCTTCTGCAATATATATAGGCCCCGTGTCGACCGAAATAAACAAGTGCAGTTGTGCGACAAGTGCCTTAAGTTCATCCATAGATAGTTTTTGTGCCGTATCAACAATACGAACATGTGCAGGCAACGCTGCACGCAAACTAGACGCGGCCACTTGGTCTGCGGGGCCACCTACGAGCACAATAGTTGCTCCGTATTTTTTACTGAGTGTAATTACCACTTCTGCAAAACGCTCTGTCCCCCACGTCTTGATTCCATTACCTACGCCAGGCGCCACACCTATTAAAAAATCTTTATCAAAATCCACACCCGCGTCTTGGAGTACGTGCCGCGCATAAGTATATGCAGCGTCAGAATATACCAACTCTTTAGTTGTATCTGTGGCATGCACACCAAGCGGCTCGAGCAATCGCAAGTATTCGCGAGGTACGTAGTGTCCAAAACGCAGAGATACACGTGTAGCAAAAAATGAAAGGAGTCTGTAGGTTTTAGTGGCATAGGGTGACCAGCCGCCCTTTATTTTTGGGACAATTATTTTTGGCACCCGCGCAAGGAGCGCCTGAAGTAGCACACGTGGATTGGGTGTTGTACATATAAGGACATCAATATGTTTACTCCTCAGTAGTGCGCGGACTTCCCGACTACTGGCCGGCTGGACAATATATTCTGCAATGTGCGGATTACCTGCCACAACTGTTTGGTTTATCGCATTGCCCATGACATACAGTGTCGCTTCAGGAAACGATTGTTTGATGGCACGAAAAAGTGGTGTGGTGCACACCATGTCGCCAATCTTTGCACTTTGTACAACAAAAATATTCATGCACGGATGCGGTGTCTCCAAAAAATCCGTATCAAATCAATACACATTTGCAGCCCATGGCGAGCAACACGCACTGTTGAAGGTTCTTGATGTACAAGAATAACAGGTAGACTCTCTATAGATAGATTCTTTTTCTGGGCGAGCAGAATTGCCTCCACATCAAATCCAAATCCGGGGATAGTTATCTCTTTAAAAATATCTTGGGCTGCTTTTTTGGTAAATCCCTTAAAACCAGCCTGCGTATCTTGCACCGGACGCAGCAACACAAGGTTGGCTAAAAAGACAAACACTCGACTTAGTGTGGTGCGGTGTATCTTTTGCCCATTTACTTCGCCGTTGTCTTGACGCGCACCCAATACCACATCAACCTCTCCGAGAGCTTTCGCAAAGATAGACATAGCAGCAAGATCGTAGGGCAAATCCGCATCAGTAAAAATGCATATCTCTCCACGACTCGCAAGAATGCCCGCCCTAACAGCAGCTCCCTTACCTTGATTGTGAGCGAGAGCCACGATGCGTACATGACTGTCTGTTGTTGCATACCCCCTCAGAGATTCGACTGTTTGATCTGAACTACCATCATCGACGGCAACAATCTCAAATTCTTGAAATTGAGTGCCGAGATATCGAGAGAGCCTCGAGAGGTGCTTGGGAATATATGAGGCACAGTTATAGCAGGGAATAATGACCGAGAGCATATATAGAAGCCTACTGCATTTTGGAAGAGAACTCTAGGGATACCACAAGAGTTACATATACGATACTATGGTCACATCGATGCAGACTTTGCAACAAAAACTCTATACCCTCCTGCGTTGGAGCGAGATATATACCAAGACCGACATGGTGTATCTTTTTCGAGGAAGTGTCTGGTCTGGGGTAGCACAGATGAGCACGGCAGTAATCTCATTTGCACTTGCTGTTATTGTCAGCCGCTATGTACCACCCGACGACTATGGTAATTACAAATACATACTCGCAACAATAGCCGTCCTTTCAACCTTCTCTCTCAGTGGACTCGGAACTGCAGTATTTCAATCGACCGCACGAGGTTTTGACGGAGCACTGCAAGAAGGATTTTGGCAAAATATCCGATGGAGCGCATTGGTATTTATCGGCGCCATTGCAGCCGCCACATACTACTTTGTTATGGGCAATACACTTCTTGCGTGTGGCATGCTGCTGGGCGGCTGCTTTTCACCATTTTTAGCAAGTGCAAATCTTGCAAGCTCATTCCTCGGTGGTAAAAAAGATTTCTTCAGACAATCAATCTACTTCGGCCTTTTGGGAAGCGGGATCCCACTCATGGCTCTTATTGGCGCGATTTGGGTAAGCACGAACCCCCTATGGTTAGTGTTTGTATTTCTAATCACTAACACCCTAAGTAGTTTATATTTTTATAAAAAAACTATTCTCTTATATCACCCTGATCCGGCAAAAAAGGACCCGGAGATGATGACTTATTCTAAGCATCTAAGTGTGTTGGGGGTCTTGGGTGGCATCGCGGGCAATATCGACCAGATACTTATCTTCCACTACATTGGCGCAGTGGAGTTGGCCATCTACAACTTCGCAACAGCCATACTCGACCAGACGGGTGGACCACTCAAAACAATTAGCAACATGATGACAGCTAAATATGCCACACACACCGACCAAGAGATTAATAGGAGTGTTTGGAATAAAGTATTTTGGTTTTTTCTTTTGGCACTTGGCATTGTAGTTGTCTACGTACCACTGGCCCCATACATATATGGAATCTTATTCCCAGGGTACGTAAGCGCCGTACCCTATTCTCAATTGTATGCGTTCTCAATATTTTCTATGGTGTTCAATCCTTTTGGATCGTATCTTGTCGCAAAGAAAAAGATAAAGGCCCAATATCTTATAAGCTTCATCAATTACACTTGTCAGATACTTTTCATCTGGATCGGCATAGTATTTTGGGGTCTGTGGGGACTCATCTGGGCGCGCATCATATTGCGCAACATAGTAACAGGGATTAATTACATTCTGTATAGACAGACACTTGAAAAAACACTATGAATATCACTTCACTCCTCCACGCCCTTCGAGTCCGAACATATAGGAACAAGGGAATTACTAAAATAAATTTGTGCGGAGCCCAAGTAAAAATTCCTGGCTATTTTTCCATTGACCTACATCCGGCGGCCGATCTACAACTAGATCTCGAGGAGCATCTCCTACCCTTTGACGATGAGTCTATATCAACAGTGGTATGCATGTCGGCGATTAACTATTTTTCGCGCGAGCGAGGTGCGACACTTATACAAGAAACCTACCGAGTCCTTGCAAAGGGAGGCGTGGCAAGATTTGGAGTGCAAGATCTGAAAGAAATTGCACGCAAATACATCAACAACGATCGCGAATTCTTCTATCAAAAACATCCAACCAAACCCGGTCGCGACCGCTTTCCCGGAGAGACTATTGCGGATAAAATCAATACCTGGTTTTATGGATATCCCTCGAGCAAGGGCACGGGTGGTAAATATTTTTATGATTACGAGACTCTCGCACTCCTTTTTACGCAAGCTGGATTTACAGTCGTTGAACAACGACCATACCAGAATAGTCGCCTGCCCGAAGTACAAGAAATAGACAACCGCCCCGACCAGATGTTTTTCCTTGAAGCAGTTAAGTAATATGCGCACCCTCAAAAAGACAATTAAGTACGTCCTACTACTCGCCCGCTATCGTGCGCTGAGAAAAATCCCTCACCCAACAAAAGACAACCATGAGCACTTACAAGCTACTATGGAGTGGCTATGCGTCGCCCAAGACGCGAACGATAATGGTGGTGTAAGTGCAAACTACGACTTATGGAAACAGGCGTGGGGTCTGTCTTATCGTGAGACTACAGGCTACATTATCGAAACATTTCTTGCATACTATCATCACACAAAGAACAACACCTATTTAGAACGTGCGGTACGTATGGGAGAGTGGGAGCTGGAAGTGCAGTGTGAAGATGGCTCGGTGGGCGAGGTTAAAAAAGACGGCACTATTGGAAAAAAGATCTTCAACACTGGGCAAGTGATGTTGGGATATCTTGCTCTGTACAGAGAAACAAAAGAAGAAAAATATCTTACGGCCACTGCACGCGCAGCCTCGTGGCTGATACAAAACCAAGCACAAGACGGCAGTTGGCCCACCTACGCCTCACGAGGTGAGGCGCAGACTATTGAAACACGGGTCGCGTGGCCCTTGCTTGATTTTGCTCTACTAACCCATGATGAAGAAGCGAAGGCGGCAGCGGTGCGCCACCTTGGATGGGTGATGAGTATGCAGCGTCCAAACGGTTGGTTTGATAATACGTCGTTTACAAAAGGAGTGAACCCTTGGACACATCAAATTGCCTACACCATAAGCGGCCTCCTTGAATGCTACCTATTGCTCGGCTCGACCGACACCGCACTATTTGATGCGGCCTATCGGCCCGCAGTAAAACTCTTAGAATTGGCCGAACAAAAAGCGCCCGCATTCCTTGGAGGTTCGTTTGATGAGCATTGGCGCTCCACCGATACCTACTCATGCCTCACCGGCAACGCACAACTTGCAATTATATGGCTCCAATTATACTCACTCACAAAAGAAGAGCGGTTTAAAACCGCAGCACACACTATACTCGAGCAACTCAAACGCATACACCTACTAGGGGACGACAAAAAAACGCACGGCGCACTCCTTGGCTCATACCCATTTGATGGCGGATATGCTCCCTACACTCTCCCCAATTGGGCGCCGAAATTTTTTGCTGATGCGCTCATGCTACAGACCCGCACTGACGCAACCACTAATTAGTGTTTAAGAATAACGTCTATAATTTTATCGCTCGCAGTACCATCACCAAAAGGGTTGTGTGCCTGCGACATACTCTTGTAATGCTCTTTGTCATCTAGTAGACGATTCGTTTCTGCTACGATCATCTCCACATCCGTCCCTACCAGACGAGCGGTACCCGCAATAACTCCCTCGGGGCGCTCAGTTGTCTCGCGCATGACCAAAACCGGCTTACCAAATGTTGGCGCTTCTTCTTGGAGGCCTCCTGAATCAGTGAGAACAATGTCGGACAACGCCAGAAGAGCAACAAAACTTGCGTACTCTTGCGGAGGAATCATCTCAACTTGTGGATGGCCGGCGAGACGCACACCGAGCACATCTCGCACATTAGGGTTTGCATGGAGTGGCAATACAATAGCGACATCTTTTCTTTCAAGTATTTTGAGAAGTGCTTCAGCAATGTTGTGCATACCCACACCAAAATTCTCACGACGATGCGAGGTTACCAATATCAGACGTCGCCCACGCTGACGTTCCTTAAGTGGATCCCAAAAATGGACCAACTCGGGAGTTGCATCTATGAGTGAGCGCACTGCCAAGAGTGCGTCGACCACGGTGTTGCCGGTTAGATGCACAGTCTCCTTTGGTATGTTTTCTTTCTCAAGTTCTAAAGCGGCATGCTCGGTCGGTGCAAAGTGCTGGTCGGCCATCGATGTGATAACTTTTCGATTTATCTCCTCGGGCCATGGAGCGTATATGTTGCCACTACGCAGACCAGCCTCCACATGGGAGACTGGGATGCGCCTATAGTGTGCAGCAAGCGCCCCAAACATAGCACTCGTCGTGTCCCCCACCACCATAACCCTGTCGGGCTTTATATTGTCGAGCGCCTCACCCACACCAAGCAACACTCGAGAACTGAGTGAATCGAGCGACTGATTGTGCTGCATGAGATTAAGATCGATGTCGGGCACGATGTTCGCCAAGCGCAACACCTGATCGAGCATCTCGCGATGTTGCCCGGTGACGCACACTGTTACTTTGAGCCTGGGATCGGCTTTCATTTTATGAATGAGTGGAAAAAACTTAATTGCCTCTGGCCGCGTGCCGAACACGACAAAAATATGCTTTGGCGCGCCATATACGCCGTGTAGCAAATTGAGATCCTTATTTGTTGATAGTAATAGATCTTTATTCTTTTCCTCAAGCGCACGCAACACGCCGAGGCCGGTTGTATCGTGGGGGAGATTTTTCTCGTACAGCATGCGCAGTGCCGCAAAATCTTTAATGAGGCAATGCCCACCTGCACCACGACCACTTTTATGCACTGGCCGTGCGAAATGTTTTGCAATATTTGGATCAGCATCGAGTCCTTGGCGTATACCCTCCCAATCGGCACCAAGAGTCTGCGAAAGATCGTAGAGAATATTAAACATCAAAATGTCGCTGTAGCCGACAACATTTTGAGCGTACTTTGCCATCTCGGCCTCGGTGCTACCGATAATATGCACTGTGGGGGTTGGAGGCAATATACTCACAAGTTGTTGAGCAGCTTCTTTGTGCCGTCCATCATCGACTGGTACACCGACGATGATTGCATGCGGGTGCGCGGCATCATGAGCGGCAGTTGCCTCCCGTAAATATTCTGGAGAAAAAAGAATGGTGAGTTTTGGAAACTTTTCTTGGAGAATCTTAGTTGTGCCAGGGAGTACGGTCGATTTGATGATTGCTACACCACCGTCTCCGACGAGCGACAACATTTGCTCGACAATAGAATAATCAAATCCTTGCGGGGTTGTGGGAGTGGGGACTGCAATAAAAACCACGTCACATTTCCCTACCACCTCTTTGTTGTGTATATAGGGCTCCTCAAGCGAATAGCGTACAACACTAAACCCGCGCCGCTCAAAATCGTCGGCATAGTTCTTACCCACATATCCTTGCCCGATAAAACCGATTGGACCCATCATTGCAGTGTTTTCCATCGTGGAGGCACTATACTATAACCGCCTCTATACCGAAAGGTTGCGGGTTT
>CAZDPP010000026.1:0-292 GCA_964507495.1 uncultured Candidatus Saccharibacteria bacterium | reverse complement strand
AGAGGCCCTTGTTCTTAAGAAACTCCTTATAGGTCTGCTCGATCGGGCGGTATTCTTCAGGCGGCAATTGCGCCTCCAAATACTTGAGCACCACCCCGGGACCACCCTCATTGACGATGAGCGCGAGGATTTCCGGGTTGGCGACGTCGAAGACCCAGGCCAGGAGCTGCAGCATGTAGGCCTCGTAGCTTTGGCAGTCCTTACGGATGAGTGGCTGCCACGCGACAAAGACATGGAGCATGGACGCCGGCAAGATAGCCCGCCGCTCCGTGCCCCACAAAGGGTCCGCCTC
>CAZDPP010000025.1:0-8532 GCA_964507495.1 uncultured Candidatus Saccharibacteria bacterium | reverse complement strand
CTGTGTTTTTCGTTGTATGCCAAGTTTTCGCGGACACGGTCAAACACCACAATAGTGTCATTGATAGAAATTCCGAGAATAGTCAAAAGAGCGACAATAAAAAGCGAATCAACTTCGGCTCCCGTGAAGTGTCCCAACAGAGCAAAGAGTCCGACCGGTACCAGCACGTCGTGCATAAGGGTAATAATCGCCACCACGCCATACTTCCACGAAGCAACCGGCTTTGATACGTGGCGGAACGCAAATGCAATAAATAAAATAATTGAGAATGTCACCAACACCAACGCAATAAGGCCTTTTTGCAAAAGCTCTGCGCCCAACACGGGACCAACTGAGGTAAACTGCACTTCCTCCATTTCCCCCAAATTACGCAATGGTTGCAGTAAGGCTAGGCGCTCCGGCTCGGTGAGGTCGCGCTGGCGTAGGATGTAATTGAACTTACCTGCAGGTTGTATACGCACTTCACCGAGCCCTAGTGTCGCAATCCTCTCATGCACCATCTCAACCGATGGTCGCCCTGCCGGATAGCTCACCTCAAGCAAAGAACCTCCCGAGAGATCAATGCCAGGCTTAAGCCCCCACAACCCAATAGCCGCAAGCGACAAAATCGAGAGTACGACTGGGAGGATAAAGAAGTATTTGAGATTTTTTGAAAGATTCATAGTTCGGTAGGACTCACTACAAGTAGTATTATTTATATAATCCTGAGCGCATCAAAAACTGGCCAACTTTCGATTGCGCACTAAACCCAAGTGCGAGCAAGAATGTACGCGAAATGGTGATAGCTGAAAGCATCGAGATAATGACGCCGAGTCCAAACACTAGAGCAAATCCTTTGATAAGCGAGGTGCCAAACCAAAAGAGAATAACGGCCGCTATGATGTGCGCAATGTTTGAGTCGCGAATCGCCAACCATGCACGAGAAAATCCTTCGCGAATAGCTTCTTGCATACCACGACCTTCACGCAACTCCTCCTTCATACGCTCGGCAATAAGAATATTCGCATCCACCGCCAACCCAACAGAGAGTATAAAGCCAGCAATGCCGGCTGCTGTGAGCACCACAGGAATGAGTTTAAAAACTGCGAGCATCAGCACGACATAGATAAGGAGTGAGATAACAGATACAACCCCCGGCACGCGATACCAGAAGACCATAAACACCGCCAACACAAGAAACCCTACAACGCCCGCCATGACCCCAGCTTTCGTCGCTTGGTCACCCAAGGTAGCACCGATTGTTTGTGTACTTGCAAGAGTAATAGGGACCGGCAACGCACCCAGGTTGAGGTTGGTGGCAAGCTGTTTTGCAACCTCAGCCGTAAAGTTGCCCGACACTACCGCAGTACCATTTGCTATTTTTTCTTGTATGACAGGCGCCGAGAGTATTTGTCCATCGAGAAATATCGCCAATACGCGGCCTACGTTTTTTTCAGTAATTTCTCCGAAGAGTTTTGCGCCCTCGGAGTTAAACGTAATCTGCACTACCGGCGCTGTTGCAAGCGCACCTGTGCCATTACCAAACTGAAGCGCGGCCGAGGAGAGATATGTACCCGTAAGGCCTGTGTCTTCAAACGCAGCTGGATTAAGCATACCGTTTACGGTGGTCGATGCTTCGAAACCTTGACGAATGAGTTTAAATTCCAAAAGTGGAGTCTCACCAATCATGGCGATTGCCTGGTCGATATTTGTTACACCCGGCAATTCCACAACAAGACGCTCGCCACCATTTCCCAGCGCCCCTGCAGCTTCAGTTTGCACCACAGGCTCACCAACACCGAAAGCATTAACTCGGCGCTCAATAACTTGCTGGAGTGCTGACATGGCGTCTGCGACCTCACCCACAGGCACCTTGCTCGTGTCGGCGTCATACACCAAGTGCGTACCACCCGAAAGATCGAGTCCAAGTTTAAATGCAAACCGACTGTCGGGCGCATTTGTCTTCCACACAAAAAAGCCAACGGCGGCGGCCAGTACGAGTACAAGGACGGCTGAGTAACGTGTTGCAAACATGGGACTAGACTAGCAGATTACTGCCCGCTCCGCAAAGACTCACCACTCACAACAGGGGGTATTTTTTGAGCTAATGTGAAGAGATTTTTAAACAACATTGCGACCGCTATAGGCCCAATACCTCCGGGGACTGGAGTAAACACCGAGGCAATTTCACTGCAGGCAGGGTCGGCATCACCTACCACCTTACCCGCCTGCTCACTTGTACCAGCGTCAATAAGCACCACCCCCTCTTTGAGCATGTGTGGTTCGATAATCCCAGCACTCCCCGCCCCCGACACCACAATGTCAGCATCTTTAAGTTCCTCAAGCGAGCCGCTCTCAAGAGAGACGATCGACACCTTAGCACCTAGTTTTTGCAAGAGCTCCGCCGCTGGTTTGCCAACAAGCCTCCCAGCACCCACAACAACAGCTTTTTTTCCTGGAATATCCACCCCTGCCCGATTTAACACTTCTTGGATAGCACCTGCAACTGGCGAGAGTACGAGCGGGTGCTCGCCTAAAGCATCAACATCTTTGTGTGGTGGAATCTTTTTTAAAAGCTCTTCTGCGTTTTCGATAGGCAATTGCACCAACACACCGTCGCATCTAAGTGCTTCTTCAATATCTTGTGCCTCAAAACGCACCAGTGTGACGCCCACATGTGCAGCGGCCCTTTCTTTCATCTTTACAAACGAGTCCGATGCCGCACTGCTCATATTCATGACCACGCCCAGGGAATACGCGCCATGGAGCGAGCTCAGGATTTCTCCTGCTATTTTTTTGCCATCAATAATCATGCGTTTTTATTCGATACCAGCGAGTTTTTTAAGTTCAGAAATACCGTCTTCTAGTTTGATCGACGGCTCCCAGCCAAGCAGCTCTTGTGCGCGAGTAATATCTGCCACACTATCGTGCGGCTCAAGCCAGGGCGGCATATTGACTGTCTCGCCCCCAATCATTCCTGCAAGTTCATTGATAGACACTTGCATACCGCTGCCGATATTTATCACCTCACCGCGGCCGACCGAATCCGACTCGGCAGCCAGTATGTTAGCACGCGCCACATCTGAGACATGTACATAGTCACGCGTCTGCGTACCATCGCCAGTTATGGTCAATGGTTTTCCTTTCTTGCGCTGTGTCAAAAAAATACCAATGGCTGACGCATACGCACCTTGTATATTCATGTAAGGTCCGTAGATATTAAAACAGCGCAGCGCTACCGTCTCGAGGTTATATACCTCACTCCACATACGACACATCTGTTCGCCTATATGTTTATGCAGCGCATAGGGGCTCATGGGTCGTGCTGGCATCACCTCGGTAAGTGGCATCATGTCTTGGTCGCCGTAGTAGGCGGCGGAGGCCATAAACACCACGCGCTTTACTTTTGCTTCGCGTGCCGCTTCCAAAACCGCGAGCGTGCCATCGACATTTACACTATGCGTCTCGATTGGAAAATCGATTGAGTATTGCACGCTCGGGAGCGCGGCTGCATGGAAGATATATGTTGCACCAGCAAATACAGGCACAAGCGCCTCTTGGTTGCGCACATCTATCTCGTGATATGTAGCGTCAGAATTTGTACGACTCTCTTGTTTTGGTGAAACAAACGTGTCAACCACATGTACGTCATACCCCGCAGCTATGAGGGCGGTCGTTATGTGCGAACCCACAAACCCACCACCACCCGTTACCACCGCCTTTTTCTTTACATCATTCATATTTACATTATGCATTACTGCGCATCAAAATACGTCTGATAGTTTTAATACCTATAGAGAGGTCGAGTGTGAGCGAGCGATGTTTGAGATAAAAGAGATCATACGAGAGCTTCATCTTGGTTGAGTCAACATTGGCCGAATGATGCGGGTCTGCGTGGTAATATAGCTGCGCCGAGCCTGAAAGTCCTGGCTTAATGAGATGCCTTACAGAGTAAAATGGAATCTCTTTTTCATACAACGCAACAAGTGTCGGCACTTCGGGGCGAGGGCCAATGAGCGAGAGCGAGCCGCGCACAACATTCCACAATTGCGGCAACTCGTCTATGCGTGATGTGCGTAAAAACTTTCCCACTCGAGTCACAACCAATTTAGTTGTACCACTTGCTCCATAGCGTCCGCCATCGTTCCCTGACATCGAACGAAACTTGCGAATATAAAACGGCCGACCACCTTCTCCGATGCGCTCTTGGGTGATAAAAATATCTCCCCCATCATCAAGCTTGATAGCAAGCGCGACAAACGGATACACAGCAAAAGAAAGCGTACCGAGTACTATCCCAAAAAATACATCTATACATCGTTTGAGCGGGTCATAGAGTACATGAGCCGAGCGTGATACATTGCGCGCAAGCCATCGCTCGTCGACGAACGACAGTGGCACTCGACCAAACACATCTTCGTACAGAGCCGCCGCATCAAAGAAACGTACGTCCCTCAAGAGGAAGTTATATAGCTCAGGGAAGGCTGCTGAGACCCGTCCATCGTTAAAGTCGGCGATGATAAATCGTGGATGATATGTAGAGACAGCCTTATTTACCGCAGCCACGACATTTGCATCACTTGGGTTTATAACGGCCGAGATACGCGCCGGGGCGCCACGCGCGTTGTTGAGGGCCACCACCAACTCATCGACTTCTGGACTGTTCCCTACCACGAGCGCGTTTTCAGTCTTTTGGAATCCAAGCCAAGGGAAAAGTACTGCGCGCCACAAAAGTATCAACAAAAACGATACGATGAGGTAGATGCCGAGCACAACCTTAGGAGCAATACCGAAAAGTGGTATGAAAAAGAAAAAGAGCGCTGCCAAGACAACGTTGATACTTTGTGCCACAAGCAATGTGCTCGAAAGCGCGCGACGAGCCAAAATAATCGAGCGACTCTCGTAGAGCCCTGCCACAAAAAACACTGCCACCCAAAAAAAGAACAAGAGCGAAAAGGGAGCCAAGTGGGAGAGAAAGAGTTCGTATGTTGGTGCCTCAAGTGCGCGCAAAAACAAAGAGAGCCAAATAGAGAAAATGAAAAAAAATAGGTCACCGAGAAATAACACGAGCGCCCGGGGGCGAAGGAGATGTTTCATGGAATTGATATATACTAGAACTAATTAAGCCCCCACGCAAGTTACCAACTATGAAAAAAGTGTTATATATCATCACCAAATCGAAGCGGGGACAAGACGAGAACTACTTCTCGTCTTGTCCGGTGCTTAAGCAACGGCCGTTGTTGAGCAAAGCGAAACAGGCCGTAGGAGGCCCGCCCCAATTTGATGTTGTATGAAAAAGATACTTTTTGTTATCACAAAATCAAATTGGGGCGGCGCCCAGCGCTACGTGTTTGACTTGGCCACCCACCTACCCCGCGAAGAATTTGAAACAGTTGTTGCGTTTGGTGGAGCGGGACCTCTCAAAGAAAAATTAGAGGCTGCGGGGGTGCGCACTATCTCTATCCCTTCGTTTCAACGCGACATATCTATCGGTAAAGAATTTGCCTCTCTAAAAGAACTTACAAAAATTTTCAAAGATGAGAGGCCTGACATAGTACATCTCAACTCATCGAAGGCAGTTTTCTTAGGAGCGCTAGTAGGGAGATTTGTTGGAGTACCAAATATAATTGCCACTGTACATGGTTGGGCGTTTAATGAAGCGCGTCCTGCATGGCAAAAAGACATATTGCGTTTTGTGCAATGGCTCTCGGTTATACTCGCTCACAAGACAATTGTGGTGTCCTATACTGATGCAAAGCAAGCAGAAAACTGGCCATTCGTGGGAAATAAAATTACTGCAATCCACAATGGCATTGACTTGCAAATGCAGCTTGGCTCGGGAGAGAAAATCCGCCAGGCCTTCCCCGCGGGAGCCCACATAACCGGCACCATAGGCGAGCTCACAAAAAACAAAAACCAGATTACTTTGGTCGAACAAGCAAAACAAAATCCAGAACTATGTGTAGCGATAGTGGGTGAGGGAGAAGAGCGCACAAATTTAGAAGCAAATATAAAAGAATACGGCTTAGGTGAACGCGTCAAACTTTTTGGGTTTATGCCCGCCTCAGAAGTATTAAAAGGTTTTGATACTTTCGCACTCCCCTCACTCAAAGAAGGGTTGCCCTATGTGCTCCTCGAAGCCCGCGCAGCTGGGCTCCCTATTATTGCCAATCGTGTTGGTGGCGTATCTGAGATACTCGATGCGTACGATATGAGGGAATTCTCGCTCGAGAAGATGGTGGAGAAAACTAAAAAACTTTACTGATCATACCCACCACTAAATTCGCGATTGAGGTTATCGCGATGCGTGGCGCGCGCATAGCGCCCCATACCCGATATCATCCCGAGCGCAAAAAATTCAGCCAATATGTGCGAGCCGCCATAACTCATAAAGGGAATCGTGGTACCCGTGACCGGCAGCACCCCCATATTGATTCCTGAATGTAAGACCACGTGGGCGGCAAGATAGCACAACACACCGAGCGCAAACAATGTTTCAAAATTGGAGGCACCATGCGAAGCGGCGCTTATGATACGCCCAAATAACACCGCAAACAAAAGCAAAATAATGGCGACACCCACAAAACCCCACTCCTCGGCGAACGCTGCAAAAATAAAGTCAGTTTGATACTCAGGCAAAAAGCGCAGTTTGCTTTGTGTGCCGTAACCAATACCCTTACCAAACCACTCCCCCGAACCTACCGCAATGGTCGACTGATAGGCATTGTACCCCGTACCATGAATATCGCGCGTAGGATGAATAAAGTTGAGAATGCGATGTTTTTGATATTCCTGAAATCCAAAAAACCACAACCCTGCAAAAAGTACGAGCCCAAGCGATATAACAGCAAACAAGTGTGCGCGCGAGATGCCTGAAAAAAGTACCATCCCTAGCCATATCAAAAAGATGATAATAGCACCACCAAAATCGGGCTGCAGCGCCACGAGCACAAACACCAATCCTGCGTATATACCTGAAACAAAAATATGCCTAAAATTGCGGATCTCAATGTGCCGACGTGAAAAATATTTAGCCAACGTAATAATCAAGGCCAGTTTTGCAAACTCAATAGGTTCAATACCGAGACTCCCGAACGAGAGCCAGCTTTTTGCACCCTTGACCGCCTGACCCAAGACAAGCAAAAAGATGAGTGGCGACACGAGCACAGCAAACACACCAGCCGCCATAGCGCCTCGACGTAAAAAACGCCAGTCGATTGCGTGTGCCAGAAAGAACGCCCCCACTCCCAACATCACCCATATCACTTGCCGCACAAACAAAGGATCCTGGCCGGTGAAAGAGTTCATAGTCAAGAGACCACAAAAAGAAAGGATAAGTGCTGTGCCAAACACAATCCAGTCGACAGATGTTTTTTTTGAGAATATACCCACGGTCAAAACGATACTAGCGGAGTAATTTCGGTACGCACAATCCCGCCGGCTGGCGGATTAGCACTTTGTGGCCATGTAAAGACAACTGATGTTTTAGATTTACGAGCAAGCGAACCTACGATACTTTTAGACGCTGCACGCGCCACCCCTTGTGCATCAAAGAGTACCGCCACAACCGTTATGCGCGATGTATCGATAGTTGAGGTATTACTAAGTGTCGCTGATAAACGCGACGCGTCGGGTGCCAAATTTTTATCCCCAACAGTCACAAAAGGCAATGACTCGGGAGGCACAATACGCCACACAGGGGTTGAGCGGAACAAAAACAACGTGCGTACTACCGTACGATTACCAACATTAATATTACTCTCGACAATAGGCACCGTGAGTAGCGGCGGAATATCGGCCACGCCACGCTGCTCGACTATGAGCTCGTTTTTTTCATCAAATAGTTGAAAAGAGTACTGCACACCCTTGGCCCCTGCATGCGGATTATTGTTTTGTAGATACGCAGCCGCAGTGTAATTATTTACTCCGTTCGGGAATGCACGCGCCCATAACACCACAGGCACACGCGATTGCTCGCCGCAAATCAATGAGCATACGCCACCACAATCAACCCCAAACTCGGTGCCGTTTTGTATGTTGTCTTGACAGGTGGGCGGAATATTGAAAAAGGTGTTCCATACAAAAAATAGGGCGGCCAATAAAAATATCCCAGCAATGGCTGTATAGAGAAATTTTCTTCGTGAGCTCCAAGAGAGATTTACGGCCATATATGCGCCTATGGTAGCACAAAAAACCACCTCGTTGGGTGTTATTTCTTATATTTTAGACACTCTGTTTTGGCGGCTAGCTACTCTCCCGCGCGGTAAAGCGCAGTACCATCGCCGCTAGCGAGCTTAACTTCTGAGTTCGGGATGAGATCAGGTGTGACCCCGCCGCCAAGCCACCAAAACACAACTTCTAAAATGATAGGTAAAGAAAAAATAGCATCCCTCGTCGCCCTTCGGGCTCCTGGGATTTCGTCCCGGAATGGGACTCAATAACAAACTATTGCGATTCTCAAACTCCCTACTCCCTCAAAAGAGAATCAAAAACTCGATCGATTAGTACTTCTCGGCTCAACACCCTGCGCCGCGTACACCCAAAGCCTACCAC
>CAZDPP010000024.1:0-9216 GCA_964507495.1 uncultured Candidatus Saccharibacteria bacterium | reverse complement strand
GTGGCATAGTGTACACTTTTCCTCTGCAGCTTGAGCTTGGAAATGAGGTGACACCAGATGCTTCAGATGCATATACTCCAAAATGCAGGTGTGGTCCTGTAGCATAGCCTGTAGTGCCCGAGTAACCTATCACCTGTCCCGTTGTCACGTTTTGCCCCTCAGATACGGAAATGATGGAGAGATGGGCGTAGAGTGTCGAGAGGCCATTATCATGTTTAATAAACACCCATTTGCCGTAGGAAGCTCCAGGACAGGTCGAATCGGTGTTACCCGTGCCAACCACTGTGCCGAGGCGTGCGGCCTTAATGGGGGTTCCTGGTGAGGCTGCTAGGTCGATGGCGTTGTGGCCTTTTCCGCCATAGATTTGTGAATTTGCTGTAGCAAAAGGGGTGTTGCCAAAGTATTGTGTGATACGTACCGCATCAAGTGGCCAGCGCAAAGCACCTATACCTGTCTTAGGTAATGTGCTTGCACTGAAGTTTTTATTGAGCTTGGCTGCATAATTTTCAAGATCTTGTTCAAATTTGGCTTCTTGGGCTTGTTTCTGGGCAATAATAGCTTGATAGGTCGATTCTTTGTTTTTTGTTTCGTTCAACAATTGTGTCTGAGATGCTTGTGCGGCAGCAAGACCTTGTTTTTGTTGTGCCAGATCTTGTTGCAAGTTGGCCAAGTCAGCTCGTTTTTGCTGTGCAGCGGATTTGCTTGTTACTAAAGTAGTTTTCAACTGCGAAAGTTCGGACATCTTTTCTTCGAGTCCAATGCGCACAGTGGCAAGGTTCGCTACCTCATCAAAAAAAGAAGACAATGTCCCGCCCGAGAGCGTGGTGAGCGCAAAAGGTTCCGCTTCTTGGGCGTTGAGCTCTTGGAGAGTATTCTCTACTTGCGTATGTACTTGGCCTATTTCGCTCGTGGTTGTCGATATGTTCCCTGAGAGTGATCTAATCTGTGAATCTTTTTGAGCGATTTGTGCATTGGTGAGCGTGATGCTTTTTGTGATTTTTTGTATATTCAAATTGAGAGCGGCTACCGCGTTTTGGAGCGTCTGTTTTTGTTTGCTTGTGGCAGTGAGTTGGGTCTGAAGTTGTGCGATCTCTGCTTTGAGCTGATTAATTTGCGAAGTACTTTGGTCTATTTGTGATTGTAGTTGTTCAGGAGTCTCAGCGTGCGTGCGTGTGGTCAAACCAAGTATACATAAACACGCACCTATCAATAAACAGGAGACAACTCGCCTAGTATATGAGAGAGAGTACACCTTCCTACTTTAAAGTACTTTGAGTGCTGCTGCAATGCGCGCGAGTGTTTTTTCTTTGCCCAATAAATGCGCCACAATAAAGGGATCGGGCGATTTTTCTCGCCCCGAGAGGGCTACACGCATAGGCCATAACACACTCGACCTCCCCATTTCGGTTGCATAACCAAAAACAGTATTTTTTATCTGCTCTGCAGAAAATGCGTCAGGTGCTAGGGCGGATAGCAGTTCTGTTATGTGCAGCAAGTGTTTTTTTGCAGATTCTGTGTCGGTCTTGGATCCTTGCAAAAGTAATTCGGCACTTGGTGTGGGTTCTTTTTCAAGGAATTCGAATTCACCACCATTCAATAGCACTGCGGCATCGGCCAGAGTTTGTGAGCGTTCACGCAAAAGCGGTATCACTTGTGGTAGATACGACGGAGCAGGGGTTTTTGGGTCAAGGAAATCGAGTAAGTACGCAAAAAATGCCTCATCTGAGAGTTTTTTGAGATGCTCATGATTAAACCAGCGTAATTTTACCTCATCAAACGCAGCTCCCGCTGTGTGTACGTGGTCCAGACTAAAAGCCTCAGTGATTTCCTCGGGGTGCATCACTTCGCGTGTGTCACCTGGGTTCCAGCCCAATAGTGAGAGAAAGTTCACCAATGCTTCTGGTATAAAACCTTCTTTTTTGTAATCCAAGATATCTTTTGCGCCATCTCGTTTACTAAGTTTCTTTTTGCCATCGGCTGCCATGATGACTGGCATGGTTGCGTAGTGTGGAGGCTCAACACCCAAGGCTTCATATACCGCAAGGAATTTGGGAGTAGATGAGATAAATTCTTCACCTCGCATCACATGGGTCACCCCCATCTCGATATCGTCGACAATATGTGCAAAGTTATAAGTCGGATATCCATCGCCTTTGATGAGAATGAAATCATCAAGAGCTTCCTCGCCCGCTGAGAGTTCGCCACGCACCAAATCTTTCCATGTGTAGCGCTTAATCTCTGGCACTTTAAAACGCAGGGGTTGGGTGCCATCCCATGTACCAAATGTTTCTGGCCTATGATTGCGAAATAGAAATGGTTGACGTTTTTCTTCGGCTTGGATACGAAGAGCTTTCAGTTCGTCTTCTGTGTATGGGTCGGGGTACGCAAAACCTCGCGCGATAAGACGTTGTGCGTACTTTTTATAAATCTCCAAGCGCTCTGATTGTATCTAGGGTGCGTGCGGGCCACCAACATCCACTCCCTCGTCCCAACGCACGCCGAGCCATGTGAGAGATTCAATAATATGTGCAACAGAGCCCTTAACCTCACGCTCCTTGTCAGTGTCTTCGATACGCAATATAAACGTGCCTTTGTTTTTGCGTGCAAAAAACCACGCATACAATGCGGTGCGCACACCTCCAACGTGTAAAAAGCCAGTGGGGCTTGGGGCAAATCGTGTGACAACCTTATTGTTCATGTGAGACAGCAATATCGAGTAATGCTCCAGCAATGGTGCGTGCGGCGTCCACACGCGCAAACCCGCGTGCCGCGGTTGACATGGTGTGTGCGATGTTGGGATTTTCCAAAATACGGTTCACCTCAGAGATCAAAAGCCCTGGGGTGAGATTGTTTTGCTCTATAACTACTGTAGCCCCCGTACGGGCATAGGCAAATGCGTTTTTTGTCTGGTCGTGCGATATGGGTTCGGGGATGGGTACCAAAATGGATGGCAGACCCCACACCGCAATCTCAAAAATAGTTGAACCTGCACGCGATATAACCAGCTTGGCAGCACCGGCAGTCATGCGCACCGCCAAATTGTTTAGATAATCGTATGGCTTGTATCGCTCCGCGTACGACGACTTAGCAAGTGCTACCTTTGCTCGACCTGTTACTTCGATAATGTTGGCCTCCCCTGTTTGGTGTACGATTTGATATTTTTCAACCAACTGTGGCAAGGCGGAGAGTATTGCCTCGTTGAGTGCAGTTGAACCCTGTGACCCACCTGTTATAAAAATAAGCGGCACAGTTGGGTCGAGTTTTAAAAATTCAAACATACCTTCGCGTGCAGGGAGTAGCGCTGCTTTGCGTATAGGATTGCCCGTGAACGCAACTTTTTCTTTAGGGAAATACTCTGCGGCCTCAGGGTACGAGAGCGCCACTTTGACCGCAAACTTCCCCGCCCACTTGTTGACGCGGCCAGGAATTGCATCTGATTCGTGTATCACAACTGGGATGCGCAAGATACGCGCGGCCAAAAGTGTCGGAAAACTATCATACCCCCCCTTACCGAACACAACATCGGGGTATAGAAAAAAGACGCGCCATAGCGCACGCAATACTCCCCACGCAGTCTTGAAATAGTCCAAAAAATTAAGCATGGAGAAGTAGTTGCGTACTTTCCCTGCTGCGGTCGGTACATACTCTATTGCATTCTCAACCAATAATTCGCGGTCGTATGGGTCGTTCGCAGCAAAATATAAAAATGGTTCAAGGAGCTTTTTCTCACGCACGAGGTCATGCATAGCCTCGGCTACGGCAATGATGGGGTAAAAATGTCCCCCACTAGCTCCTCCTGTAAAAAGTATTTTCATGTATGTTGGCTATGTATGCGGCGAGAGACTGAAAGGATGATACCAACTTCGGCTAGTGCCAAGGCTAAGGCGGTGCCGCCGTGGGAGACGAAGATAAGTGGTATCCCAACCAGGGGTACTAACCCCAAAGTCGAGGCAATATTGAAAAACGATTGCCCTATGATGAGTATAACAAGCCCCACAACCAAGAGTCCACCAAAAGGATCTGATGCTCGCGCAGCTATACGTAGGCCTAATATCCCAAATCCAGCAAAGAGTAGCACCAACAATACACTACCTATAAACCCGAATTCCTCAGCTGCTACGGCAAAAATAGAATCACCAATAGGTTCAGGTAAGTATGAGAATTTTTCGATACTTTGGCCGAAGCCGCGCCCCGCGAATTGCCCTGAGCCCACCGCGATGAGTGATTGTTGTATCTGATACCCTGAGCCTTGTGGGTCGGCCGAAGCGTTGAAAAATGTTTCAATACGTTGTGCTACGTGCGGATATTGAAAGGCTGCTACGCCCATGGCCAAAATGCCTATCAATGCCAATAATCCGATATGTAAAAATCTTCCGCCTGCTGCAAAGAATATACTGACAGCCGCGAGGCCGATAGTGATAACACCTGCGGTATTGGGCTGTAATATCAAAATCAACGCGGCGCTTCCGGCGATGGCGAGTAGGGGTACAACACCGCCGCGAAGTGTGCGCACAACTTTGGCATGGGTGGCATAAGTTGCAGCCAAGAAGGCTACTGTTGCAAGTTTAAGAATCTCCTCGGGTTGGAAAGAAAAACCACCTATCATGATCCACCTGGATGCGCCCTTAAGTGAGAGTCCTATGTGTGGTACAAAAGTCAAAAGCGACAACACGAATGCAAATCCAAAAAAATATGGTGTATATTTTTTCCATAAGCGGTAATCCATGCGGGATATGACAACCAACGCCGTACTGCCACACAAAAATCCAAGTAAGAGTTGATTTACTGCAATTGAGGTGAAACTCGCACCCCCACTTCGGGCAAGGAGCCCTAGTGCGGCTGAGGTAAAGATGAGTAATCCAAACGTAATGAGTGCGCAAAATATCAATAAAAAAGGGATGTCAATACCTCGCTTCATATTAGAAGAGCGCAACACTCATACCTATAATCGCAGCTACTACCCCAACTATCCAATAGCGCATAACAACCTTGTACGATGGCCATCCAAGAGCTTCAAAATGATGGTGGAGCGGTGCGATACGAAGCAATTTTTTGCCGGATATTTTTTTGCTCACTATCTGTAGTATGTTTGATGCGACAGTTATCACCAGAAGTATCCCTATGATGGGTAGCACGGTGACACCCTTACCTTCCCCAATGACATCAGTCAAAAATGCAATGACGACTAAAGCCAGACTGAGTCCCATGGTGCCAGTTTCTGATAAATAAAAACGTGCAGGTGGAATGTTGAACCATAAAAATGCCAAGAGTCCCCCGGCGATGGCGGCCGAGAGTGCTGCGATATCCATCTGATTTTGAAAGAGGGCGATCGAGGCATAGGCTGCGAAAATTGTGGCAAATATGCCGCCTGCCAGACCATCAAGTCCATCGATCACACCGCCGGCATATACACACAGTGCAACCAGTACGAAAAATGGTATGAACCATATTCCCAACTCAAGTGGAGCATTCCATGGGAATGAGATCGAGGATACGTCAAGTTTGTCATAAAACCACCACGCGCATAGGAACGAGATAACACCAACCATCCCAAGACGTATGCGCAGCGATAGTCCTTGTTTGCCCTGTATTTCAAATAGATCATCAAAAAATCCAATAAACGAGCCGGCCAAAAGTGCAGCAAACGGCACCCATGTTTGATTGCGACTGATAAACGCGAGGTGGCCAAATGCATCGGGGAACAGTATCTCACCGAGCGACAACATGGCAGCTGCTATAAGCACACTTCCCCATACAACAATACCCCCCAGACGCGGCGTACCCACCTCTTTTTGTGCATGGAGACGATTAAACGTTTCTGCTGGTTTGCCGTCGAGTGCTACCTTGCCCGACTTAGGTTTCCACATTTTGTATTTGTACAGAAAATGTGTCAGTAGCGGCGTGCTTGCAATACCCACGGCAAACGTGAGCATGGCAGGAACAAATATCCGTATGGCGTTTAGAGTGTTCATGGTGTGGTTTGTGCTCGCGCTGCGTGTACTAGAGTTTCAATATCGGCAAAACGCTCTTTTTGCGTTGATCCCAATACAACAGCCACTAATGGGTGTCCTATTTCGATATCAAAAATAGCAACTAGGTTTCCGCCTGCCAAGTCGGTGTAGCCGGTTTTTGCGCCCACCAGCCCTGGGATAGTAAAGAGTGGAGCTGCAGTTGCTGCGAAGGATAGTGTTCCAGCATCGCTTGAATAGGAGACCGAAGGTTGTTTGGTGAGTTCAAAATAGTGTGGGTGTTTTTTGTAAAAGAGCGCAGCTAGGCGTGCAACATCGTACACAGTGCTGTAGGCGCCGGCTGTTGTGGCGCTCTCATCCAATCCTGTGGGGTTTAGAAAGTATGTTTGGTTTAATCCTAAGTCGCGCGCTGTTTGATTCATCACATCGAGATAGTGTTCTCCCAAACTACCAGCGGCTGCAACCATGGCATCATTGGATGAAGCAATAAGGCCGAGTTTAAGTAAATTAGAAAGCGACAGCACGTCACCTGCCTTGAGCCCCCAGTTGCCTCCGTGGTTAAGGTCGCTTTGCACAATACGCACCGAGGTTGTAGGCGTTTTTTGCTGTAATACCACCTCGGCCGTCATAAGTTTGGTAAGTGAAGCTAGGGGTAGTTGCTCGTCTTTATTTTTAGCAAACAATATACGGCCACTCGTTGGGTCGTACACGATAGCTGAGCGAGCACGCAGCTGCTCCGCTTGAAGTGTAATCGGCATGGGGAAGATAATCGGTTGAGGTTCTATCACCTCTTTTTTAGGATGAGTGAGTACTACCAATGCAACACCTCCACCAAACGCCAATGTCATGAGCGCTAATGTGGTTATGCCTGCAAAAAAAGATGGTTGTACGCGAGGTATTTTCATATGGTTGTTTCCTGGTTTCGATATGACTCTTCGAGGGTGAGTAGTTTTTGTTGCACTTGAGTATACTCAGGTAGCTCGCGTGCGTGAGCCACCCCCAACTGCCCCAAGAGGTCGGTGGTCGCTTCGTACAGGAAAGAGCGTTCGTCTTTGGGGTTTGTTACCCGGCGCAGGAGCCCGCGCATCGTGAGTGTGCGCAAAATTTGTGATGAGTTGACGCCCCGAATAAAGTCTATCTCACTTCGGGTGAGTGGCCCGCGATAGAGTACGGCGGAAAGGGTCTCCAATCCTGCTTTTCCAATATCGCGATTTTGTTCATCACGGCGGATGCGCTCAAGGATCGGCGCAACTTCAGGTGATGTGCGCAACTCAACCATAGTGCCGTCGTCGACGAGCACGATACCGCGGGAACTATGTTGCTCGGCTAGCAGTGCAAGCGCGTCTTCAAGTCCTTCATTTGTCTCTAATGCACGTGCAAGTTCGGAACGTGAAAGAGGCTTGCCCAGTGCAAAGAGTAAGGCCTCTATATGTTTTGCCAACAGATCGCTATTCATAAGACGGGGTTGAAACAGAATCAGCTTCAAGCGTGATATCGCTAAAGTGCTCGCTCTGATTTGCTTTAATTGTACCTTGTTTTACTAACTCAAGCAGCGCCAAAAAACTAATAATAACTGAATAGCGAGCTTCACTTGATGCTGCGGCGCCCAAACCGCTGAATTCTTTGAATGAAAGTGTGAAAGCTGACGAAACTCGTTTGGATAATCTCTCTATGGTTTCCTCGATCGAGACAATTTTTCGCACGGCGACCTGTGGGAGTTGTGCAAGTTTTGGAAATCCATCGATAAGACCTCCTGCCGAGGCGCGAAGCGACGCTAATGTAATGGTCGGATCAAACACAAATAGAGGCTCTCTCTCTGCAACGTGACCCCCATATAACGACGGCCCTTTTTGTTGTATGGCTAAAGCAGAGGCCCCATCCTTTATAAGCTGATAAAGAGCCAGGCGATATTCGAGCTCTTTGATGTCGCGTGACTCATCATCGGACAGTATAAGACTTGGTAGCAGTGAGCGAGATTTGATCAAAAGCAAGGTTGCTGCGAGTGCGATAAAATCGGCTGTCTCCCCCACGGGTATCTCGGGCAAGTTGTTTATTCGAGCGATATATTCGTCGGTCACTGCGGCAAGTGAGACGTCGTTGATAAGGAGTTTTCGTTTTTCTATCAGCTCAAGCAGTATATGGAGTGGTCCTTCAAAGACCGGCGTTTTAACGTGTAGCGCTTGCATAGTGTTCGATGAGCGCTAAGAGTAAACGCACAGGTGCGCCAGCGGCGCCTTTTGCTAAGAATTCGCCTTGGGTTGATGTCATGCGTGGCGCCATGTCGATGTGCGCCCATGGGCACGTAAGTTCTTTGGCAAATTCGCGCAAAAACATTCCACCAGCAATAACTCCCCCATAGCGCGAGTTTCCGATCGTCGGAATATTGGGTATATCGGCAAAATCGCTCTTTATCATTTCCTCAAACTCCTCCCACAGAGGAAACGGCCACACATAATCGCCCGATTGCTCGCCTAAGGTGCGCAGTAGTGTCTCAAACTCTTCAGTAGGTGTCATGATAGCCGATGCGTGGGTGCTAAGCGCGATAAGCGATGCGCCAGTGAGTGTGGCTACATCAACCACGCAGGCTGGATTATATTTTTTACTATAGGTGTAGGCATCGGCCATAATAACCCGGCCTTCGGCATCGGTGTTGACTACCTCGATGGTACGTCCTGAGAGTGACTTCAAGATGTCGCCAGGGCGCGTTGCACCTGAGGCTGGTGCATTTTCGATAGCAGGAATAAGCCCCACAACGTTTACTTTGACTTTGAGTTTTGCTGCAAGTGCCACTGCGTGGATGACGGCCGCACCACCCGACATGTCCATGTGCATTTCGTACATGTGGTCACCGGGTTTTACATTGAGTCCGCCAGTATCAAACGTCACCCCTTTTCCAATTAAAACCACCGGCTTTGATTGCCCCGAGCGAGTCGAAGGGCTTCCGGCCCCCTTGTACTCCATCGCAATAAATTTTGACTCCTCGCTTGAGCCGCGGCCCATACCAAGAACGGCCCTCATACCAAGTTTCGCCATCTCTTTTTCACCCAATATTTTGACATTAATTTTTGAACCTGCACCAGATGCCTTGGCTGCGGTGTGGGCCGCCTTCGCAAGGATGGTTGGGGTCATGTCGCCGCCTGGCGTGTTGCACAGCTCGCGGCACTTGTTTATCTCAACGCCAATGGTTTGCCCGCGCATGGCGGCAGATTCAATCGATGTAGATGTTTTGCCGCACAGAGCTATTTCT
>CAZDPP010000023.1:0-9519 GCA_964507495.1 uncultured Candidatus Saccharibacteria bacterium | reverse complement strand
CGAGCTTAAAGATACTATCACTTTGCGCGACCGCGACACGGGCGAGCAGACACGAGTTGCTGCAGATTCTCTCCCCACACTCCTTAAAGAAAAAATAGCGATCTAGGTGTTATCATGAACACATGACGAGTCGTGATATTAATGTCCACATCACGTCGGGGAGTATTGTAAAAGTGTTGCTGTTCCTTGTGTTGGCAGCGCTGTTGTGGTTTTTGCGTGACATCGTTTTGATTGTGCTCAGCGCCGTGGTTATTGCTTCAGCTATTGAGCCAGGCATTCAAGGGCTTATGCGCTATCGGTTTTCTCGTCTTCTTTCCGTCGTTACCATTTACCTCACAGTGGGCATTGCGTTCTTTAGTGTGCTGTTTTTCTTTATCCCACCCGTGCTCAACGACGCAGTACGCTTTTTGCAACAATTACCCAACACACTCGCCAACCTCAACGTCTCGCAAGTAACTCATGGGCTCATTCCGTGGGGCAATATCAACGACGTGTTGGCCTCAGCAAACTTGTTGCAAGATTTCTCTACCACACTCGGGGATTCGACCGGGGGAGTATTCTCAACACTCTCAATCATCTTCGGTGGTCTTACGTCGTTTATACTCATTATAGTATTTTCGTTCTATCTCTCGGTGCAGGAAACTGGCGTGGATGACTTCTTACGCGTTGTGACTCCAACCGAGAGCCAGGCCTATGTGCTCGATTTGTGGAAGCGCTCACAAACAAAAATCGGCAAATGGATGCAAGGGCAATTGATATTGGGACTTATTGTGGGTGTGTTGCTCTATCTAGGTCTCCTTATTTTGGGTGTACAACATGCACTGTTGCTTGCGGTTATTGCCGGCACGTTTGAACTCATCCCTGTGTTTGGGCAAATTCTGGCCATGGTGCCGGCGGTGGCAGTTGGTATTACCTATGGCGGAGTGACCGAAGGGCTCTTGGTTGCGGGTCTGTACATTGTGGTGCAACAGTTTGAGGCACACCTTATATATCCCGTAGTAGTTAAAAAAGTAGTCGGAGTGCCGCCGCTTTTGGTCATACTGTCGCTGTTGGTGGGTTACAAATTGGCCGGATTTTTGGGAGTATTGCTTTCGGTCCCTATTGCAGGTGCTATACAAGAGTTGGTCGCAGACATTGATCGTCAAAAGACAAAAGCACTCGCTGTCCGCAACGGGCTTGCGCGGCGGCACGAAGCAAAGTAATTTTGAGTAATGGATAAGAAGCCCTTTTACCTCACCACGCCGATTTTCTATCCCAATGCCAAGTTGCATTTAGGGCACGCATACACAACAACACTTAGTGATATTCTTGTGCGCTATCACCGTCTTGTTGGAGACCAAACATATTTTCTTACTGGCTCAGACGAGAATACGCAGAAAATGGTCGATTCTGCAAAAAAAGCAGGAGTGGACCCAATGGTTTTTTTGGATGATATTGTCAGTAATTTTGCAAAACTCTATAACTCTCTCGATATTTCGTATGATCAATTTATACGTACGACCGATCAAGCACTGCATTGGCCGGGTGCGCAGTTGTTGTGGAGCAAATTAGTTGCGGCGGGGGATATATACAAAAAAGAGTACGAAGGTTTGTATTGCGTAGGGCACGAAGCTTTTGTCACTGAGAAAGATTTGGTGGATGGTAAGTGCCCCGACCACGGCACAGAGCCACAATTCGTAAAAGAAGAAAACTATTTCTTCAGACTCTCAAAATATCAAGATACGATACGGGAGAAAATAGAGAACGATGAACTCCTGATTGTGCCACCAAGTCGTAAACATGAAATACTCTCTTTTATTTCGAGCGGCCTTGAGGATGTTAGCTTTTCTCGCCCACGACGTTCAGAGTGGCCGCAAGGTTTGGGGATACCTGTACCCGGAGACGACACGCAAGTGATGTACGTGTGGTGTGATGCATTGGCGAACTATATTACAGCTCTGGGATTTGCCACGAATGACGATAAATTTAAAACATTTTGGCCAGCACATGTGCATGTGTTGGGTAAAGATATTCTACGCTTCCATGCACTGATCTGGCCAGGCATGCTCCTGTCTGCTGGTCTACCGCTCCCCAAAGTTCTGTTTGTGCACGGTTTTATCACTTCAGGAGGGAAGAAAATGTCAAAAACATTAGGAAATGTTATCGACCCTGTTGAGCTGCTCGAAGAATACGGAGCTGATGCGGTGCGCTACTATCTTGCCAGACACATCACGCCGTTTGAGGATGGTGATATCACCAAAGAGGGTTTTAAAGAAATCTACAACGCCAATCTGGCAAACGGGTTGGGTAATTTGGTTGCGCGTGTGATGCAATTGGCTCGGACTAATTTGTCCGAGCCAGTCAAGGTGGAATTTGTTCCATATCCAAAAGAATTTACTGAAGCTATGGAGGCGTTTGAAATAAATCGTGCTATGGACTATGTGTTCACGCGCATACAAGCGCTCGACCAAACTATCACGCAAACTGAGCCATTTAAGGTAGTCAAAACTGACCCCGAGCGCGGGCGAGAACTTATCACAAATTTGGTCAAAGAGCTTGCTGCGGTCGATTTGTTACTCGAGCCTTTTATGCCACAGACAAGTCAAAAAATTATTGACGCCATTATGGCAAACAAAAAACCCGAGAATTTATTTGCCCGAAAAGACTAATATTCGCTGGATTATGCAGTTTTTTGATTCGCACTGTCACCTACAACTCGAGCAATTTGACTCCGACAGAGGTGCGATAATTTCGCATATGCAAGAAAGTGATACAGGGGGAGTGGTGATTGGGACAGATTTAAAGACGAGCAAAGAAGCTGTGGAGTTGGCGGAAAAACATGATTTTTTATGGGCGTCCGTTGGGTTACATCCAAACGATAATCATAGTGAACAGTGGATTGATATATCAATCCAGATGGAGGAGTTGGCGAAACATCCAAAAGTCGTGGGTATAGGAGAGTGTGGATTGGATTATTTCAAAACTGGGTCAGCGACCTCGACACCCGAAGTGTCGGTTAAAAATGAACAAAAGAAACGATTCGAAGCCCAAGTAGAGTTGGCGCTCAAAGTACAAAAACCGCTTATCATCCATTGCCGCAACGCTCACGACGACATGTTGGAAATGCTTAAAGGTTTCATAGGTCGCTACTCCGCGTTGCGTGTGGTTATTCACTTTTTTACAGGCACAGGAGAATTGGCACAGAGGTATCTCGACTTAGGCTGCTACCTCTCATTCCCGGGACCTATAACGTATACCGACATGTATGATGAGTCTATCAGGGTTGCACCCATGGATAGGATACTTTCTGAGACAGATTCTCCCTTTGCGGCGCCTGTGCCATATCGCGGCAAGCGCAATGAACCTCTGTATGTATCTGAGGTGGTGCGCAAAATCGCACACATAAAAGATGTCTCAATGGAAGAGGTCTCTGAGCGAATTATCCTTAATTCTCAAGCTATTTTTGGTATTACGTTGCAAAACTAGAGAGCTGTGGTAGGCTGGTGTCATGGCAGAAGTATCGCACCCCGCTCAGGCGGAGTCATCCCAAGCGAGAATAAGTGCTGATGAGCGACCCGTCTACGAGGTCGGTTTTCACGTTGTTCCAACTGTGGGCGACGAGGGAGTAATGGCTGTGGTTGAAAAAGTCCGCGCACTCCTTAGCGATGCTGAGATAATCAGCGAGCACGCCCCACAAAAGATGACCCTCGCTTATACTATCGAGCGCTCAAACGTAGGTAAACGTGAGAAGTACACGGAAGCATATTTTGGATTCATCAAATTTGCACTTGAAAGGGAAGCAATCCCTGCGTTTGAAAATGCACTTCGTGCAGACAGAGACGTATTGCGTTTCCTTTTGATAGAGACTGTGCGCGAGGAAATAGCAACCGCCCCTCGCCGTGTAGTGTTCTCGTCCGATCGTCTCGAGGGTGAGACAATAAAAAAACCAACTGCTCCCACAGAGGAAAAAACCTCAGAAGTTTCTGAAGAGGAGCTCGATAAGTCGCTTGACGCACTTGTTGCATAAGATATATGTATATCAACAAAGCAATGTTGTTTGGCAACCTCACTCGCGATCCCGAGATGCGCGCGATGCCGTCAGGCGGCCAAGTGACATCGTTTAGTGTCGCGACGAACCGTGTGTTTAAAAAAGCTGACGGGAGTAGGCAAGAAGCAACAGAGTTCCACAATGTTGTTGTGTTTGGTCGTCAAGCAGAGACTGCTGCTCAGTACCTCAAAAAAGGGAGTTCGGTCTATGTTGAGGGACGCATTCAGACTCGCTCGTGGGATAACAAAGAGGGCGCAAAGCAATATCGCACCGAAATTGTGGCCGAGCGTGTACAGTTTGGTCCACGTGGTGGGGTTGGGGGTGGCAGCTCGTCACAAGACATTGCTGACGATGCTCCTGCGCACTCAAACCAAGGTGGTGCTATGTCGAGTGCAAAAGAGGACGCGATTGACTACCCACAAGAAGATATTAATCCAGACGATATACCTTTTTAAATAAAACTATATGGCAACACAAACTGATAACTATGTCGCACACTTTCAACGCATCGACTATAAAGATGTGGAGACTTTGCGCAAGTTTTTGAATCCTCACGGTAAAATCATGCCACGCCGCCGTACTGGTCTCTCGGCTCCTAACCAGCGCGCGCTCGCCGAGGCGGTCAAACGCGCTCGTTTTATGGCGCTCTTGCCCTATATCGTCCGCTAAATAAAAGACACAAACAAAAAAGCCCCAGAAAAATCTCTGGGGCTTTTTTTTGTTGTAGTTTATTTCTTCTCTACGCGCTCAACATAGAGGCCGGTTTCGGTGTTGATCATCACCACGTCGCCTTCATTGATAAACAGAGGTGCGTTAAGTACGGCGCCTGTTTCGAGAGTAATTTGCTTAGTACCACCTTGCGAGGTGTTGCCGCGCACTGCGGGTGGCGCGTCCTTAACAACCAGATTTACTTTGATAGGGATGCGTATGGCGATTATTTTTTCATCAAACACGAGCGCTTCCACGACTGAATTTGTTTTCATAAATTGCCCAGCAGGGCCTATGACCTCTTGCGTAAGCTGGAATCGGTCTGCAGGATTGTTTTCTGCGCAGAACCAAAATTCTCCCTTGCTAGTGTAGAGATATTTTACTTGTTTGGTCGATAGGTCGGCTTCTTCGGCCTTTTCCGCTTGGTGGAAGGCTTGCTCGGTCACTTTGCCGGTTATAAGGTGGCGAAGTTTGGTCTGGTTGACCGGCTTACGCATCTGTTTGCGAAATACGTGTGCATCCAAGACTTCGTACGGCTCCCCGTCGACGAGGATTACTTTTTTGGGCAAAATTTCATTGTATTCAAGCATTCGACCATTGTATTCAAAAATGCTCGCTTGTCGAGCCGAAACCCGCAAGCCGAGTTGGGGGTTATAGAAAGCATAGAGCATATGTTGTACAGTGTGGCTATGGAGCACGGCCATCTTTCAGAGGATCAACACACCTCGCCTGAGTTGGGGGATGAGGAGGTTCTTGCTCTTTCTATAAAACATCCATCGTTTTTTGCACAACTAGTACGCAAATACGAGACTGCTTTTTTGCGCAAGGCAGAAAGTATTGTGCGTAGTCGTGAAGAGGCGGAGGATATTGTGCAAGAGGCATTTACAAAAATATATCTCAATGCAGAGAAATTTAAGACACAAGAGGGTGCGAGCTTTTCTTCTTGGGCCTATCGTATTGTGATAAACACAGCGCTCACACACTATACAAAAAATAAGCGAAAAGGGCTCAGCCAGGTCGAATTAGATGACGAGATTTGGGCACTCATCCCTGACCGAGACTTGCGTCAATTTGAAAAAACGGAGTTTATGGATGAAGTGGCGTCGGTTCTTTCGCGTATGCCAGAGATACTTGCCCGAGCGCTCAGTGCCTTTTTTATCGAGGGCAAAACACAAGAGGAGATTGCTCGTGCCGAAGGGGCGAGTGTAGGGGCCATTAAAACTCGCGTGCATCGAGCAAAATTGGAGTTTAAAAAGGTTTACGAAACTATTACTACCAAGCTGTAGTTACTATACATATGCAACGCAATCTTGAACAAAGAATTATGGCGAGTGTGGCGGCTATATACTTGTGGCGCCGCCTGGCTGGTTGGCGTGCGTTTCGAGTGTATACGCTCGTTGTTTCTGTTGTCACACTCTGGCAGTTGGTGTGGGTACATAAAATACTTGATAATTTTTTTGCAGTAGAGAAAAAAGGAATGGGGGCTGTCCTTAACTACATAGCAGAATCGTTCATCCATACGCAAGTAGCCGTGCAGCTCACGCTCTTTGCGGCAGTTGTTACGTGTATCTCTCTTGTGGTGGATGCGGTGAGAGCGCAAACAGCTCGCCCATTTGCGTAGCTTAGTCGTCTGAACTTCCGCCTCCTGTCATTGCTACATTTGCACCCGACTCAAGTGCTTTTGTAATTGCATGTAATAATGTTTTTGCCACTGGTTTGTTGTCACGTAAGTATGTGCGCGATGCGTCGTAGCCGCGACCGAGTTTCTCTTCCCCGAAGGAGTATGAGCTACCACTTTTATGTACTAATCCCAGGCTCTCGCCTAAGGCAAGCAACTCTCCTTCACGTGAGATACCCTCGTTGTACATAAGGTCGAAATCGGTTTTTCGAAAGGGTGCTGCTACTTTGTTTTTGACCACTTTTACGCGATGACGACCACCTACAACTTCTTCGCCTTTTTTGATCTGTGCTATGCGGCGAATGTCGAGGCGTACCGATGTATAGAACTTTAGCGCTTTGCCGCCAGGTGTTGTTTCTGGGTTACCAAACATCATACCAATTTGCATGCGGATTTGGTTGATGAATATGACAATAGTCTTTGATTTTGAGGTAATGGCGGTCAACTTGCGCAATGCTTGTGACATGAGCCGTGCTTGTTTGCCCACATGCTGTGCTCCCATATCACCCTCGATTTCGTCCTTAGGAGTGAGGGCTGCTACTGAGTCGATAACAACAATGTCGATTTTCCCTGAGCGAACCAAAGATTCCACGATTTCGAGCGCCTGCTCACCAGTGTCGGGCTGTGAGACCAAAAGCTCGTCGAGTTTGACACCAATTTTCTTTGCATATTCAGGGTCAAGAGCGTGCTCGGCGTCTATAAAAGCGCAAATGCCGCCCTTTTTCTGTGCTTCGGCAATTGCATGGAGCGAGAGAGTTGTTTTGCCGGAGGACTCTGGACCAAAGATTTCTAAGATGCGTCCGCGAGGGTAGCCGCCGATGCCGAGCGCCCAGTCGAGGCCAATCGAGCCCGAGGGAATTGCATCGATATCTACTCGTGCTGTGCTGTCGAGCTTCATGATAGACTCGTCCCCAAACTTTGTCTTTATTTCCCGAATAGCCGCGTCAATGGCACTCGTGTCTTTGTGGTCGCGTGAGCCGACAGTCTTTTTTTCTTTGACTTCTTTTTTTGTTCCAAATTTTGCCATGATAGTGAGTTTAGCTGAGTGGACAATATGTCATGCTAGTAATGGCGACCGACTGTGTGCTGTGTCGGCCAAATCGGTCGGTGGCCGCAACAGTGAATACAGTATACCCTGGGGTAGGAGAGACGAGGAGGCTAAAATGTCCCGATTCGTCGGTGAACGCTGGTTTGTCGTTAATTGTTAAAAAAGATATATTTTGTGCGTTGCCGCTTATGATTATAGCGCTCGATGACGTGGCCGCGCCGTTTTTCGGAGATTCAATGACTATAGAAGGTCCTTTTATGAGTCGACGAGCTTCAAAAAGGCCGTAGAGGCCAATGAACACAAGTACAAATATAATACTGAAACGAGTGAGTGTGGTGCGGATGGAAGGGGCGGGGGTCATACTTCTTCAATACTATCCTCGGTGGTGGGTGCTGGACTTGTACCTCGTTCAAGTACCTCGCGCGGCTTAGCGCCGTCGCCAGGCCCTATAACTCCACGCTCTTCGAGCATATCAACCAGGCGTGCTGCACGCGCGTAGCCTACGCGGAGTTTACGCTGGATGTAGGAGGTCGAAGCTTTGCCGGCTTCAAGCACGGCAGCTCGAGCTGCCTCATACATATCGTCGTCAATCTCCTCGTCGCCACCACCGTTTTCCATAAGCGAGATACTTGTCGAGCCGGGCGCTGGTGCAAAGAGGTCTATAGGGATTTCTACCTCGTTATTTTTTGCGATAAAGTCTGTTACCTTTTTGACCTCTGTCTCACTGATATATGCACTCTGAAGTCGGATTGGTTTGCCCATCTCACCACCAAGATAGAGCATGTCGCCCGCACCAAGGAGTTTTTCGGCCCCGCCCTGGTCAAGGATGGTGCGTGAGTCGATTTGTGATGCGACTTGTAGCGCTAAGCGAGAAGGAACGTTGGCTTTAATAAGACCGGTTATGACGTTAACAGAAGGTCTCTGTGTTGAGAGCATAAGGTGTATTCCAACAGCACGACTCATCTGCGCCAAACGCACAATGGCAGCCTCAAGTTCACGAGGATAGCTCTGCATAATATCGGCCAACTCGTCTATTACTACAACAATATAAGGCATAGCTTCTGGGATTTCGTCCCCGTCTTCAGGTGCACTTTCTTTACGGAGTTTTTCGAGTGCAGGAGTGAGAATATTTTGGTGATATGACTCAATATCGCGCACACGATGAGTTTCGAGGATGTTGTAGCGTCTCTCCATCTCTTTGCCCGCCCAACGAAGTGCAACAATTGCTTTCTTGGGGTCGGTTATGACAGGTGAAAGGAGGTGGGGGATTTTGTTGTACAATGTCAGCTCCACGCGTTTGGGGTCGATCATCAAAAAACGCAGTTGTTGTGGCCCGCAGCGATACAAAAGAGAGTTGATGATGGTGTGTATGGTGACTGATTTGCCCGAGCCAGTGGCGCCGGCAATAAGCATGTGTGGCATTTTAGCAACGTTGCCAAAGTGCGAACCGCCCGCAATGTCTCGGCCAAGCGCCACTAAGAGTGGTTTGGGTGAGTTCGTAAATTCATCCGATTGAAGAATGGTGCCGAGACCTACGGTGACTTTTGCGCTGTTTGGCACCTCAATACCCACAAGTGACTTGCCAGGGATAGGGGCCTCGATGCGTACGGGGTGGGCGGCGAGTGCGAGTTCGAGGTTGGTTTGAAGTGAGAGTATTTTCTGTAAGCGCACACCCTCGGCTGGTTTAATAGCATAGCGAGTGACTGAGGGCCCAATAGATATCTCATCCAACTCAACTACGATGCCGAAGTTGGCAAGCGTTCGTTTGATAATATTTGCGTTGCCTTTAATATCTCCAACTCCTGGGCGGCCACGATCTCGCTCAAGTAAAGAAAGTGGTGGTGGAGTATATTGCCCAAGCAAACTCTTGAGTATGGCTGCCGAACTCCTGGCAGCTACGTCTTTTGTAGATACTGCACCTGCCGCGGCACGAACAGGTGCAGGAGAGGGGACATGCGCACTTATCTCCTCACGCTCTTCATCTCCCTCGTCTTCTGTGGGATTTTCCTCAGGAAGAGTAATTTCTTCGTCTATATCCGCATTAGATGTTTTTGAACG
>CAZDPP010000022.1:6869-9613 GCA_964507495.1 uncultured Candidatus Saccharibacteria bacterium | reverse complement strand
TGGGATTTTTCGAAAGAGTGGCGGTTAGCGCTTACTCCACTGCTTGCGCTTGCGGGCCTTAACGAGGCCGAACTTGCGGCGCTCTTTTGCACGCGGGTCACGCTTGAGGAATCCTTCTTTCTTCAGAACTGGGCGCAAGTTGATGTCGTAGTCAATGAGCGCGCGTGATATTGCGTGGCGCACGGCTACAGCTTGCCCTGCGATACCGCCTCCGCGCACAACAACTGTGATAGTAAACTGTGCCGCTGTCGGGATTTTCAAAAATGGCTCAAGTGCAGTGATGCGCAAAGGTTCAGTAGCAAAATACGCGTTGATATCTTTGCCGTTTACCAAGGCACTTGTGGTGTTTGATGGTGTGATGCGTGCACGAGCAATAGCCGTCTTGCGGCGGCCGACTGCCTCGATGTACTGCCCTTCAGTTTTTGTTTTAGTTGCGGTAGCCATATAAATTATTTCTCGATGGTGAGCATCTTGATGCGCTTTGCTTGCAAACGGTTTTTTGGAAGCATCCCCAAGACTGCGCGGCGAAGTGCCTCGCCCTCACCTCGACGTGTCGTGAGCATAGCATAGGTCTCCTTTTTTTGCCCACCTGGGTAGCCTGAATAGCGGATATACTCTTTGTCGCGGTTTTTCTCGCCCGTCACCTTGATGCGCGAAGCATTGATGATGGTCACACCATCTTGGGCAACCACGTTTTTGGCAAACGCAGCCGAATGCTTGCCAAGCAGAGCCTTTGCAGCTGCGCTTGCAACGCGACCAAGTGTTTTATCTTTTGCGTCGATAGTAATCATATAATTATACAAATTCAATAACGGCCATAAGCGCAGCGTCGCCTTTTCGTGGACCCATCTTGGTGATGCGCAGGTATCCTCCTTTGCGGTCAGTGTACGTACCAGCAGTCTTGATAAGTTTATTGACCACTGAAGTATCTCCAAGCTGGGCTATAAGCATACGACGGCGACCAAGGGTCGGATCTCTTTTGCCTTGGCCTCGGTTGTTGTTATCTTGCCTTTGATAACAAGTGAGCGCGTGAGAGACTTCAAAAGCGCTGCACGCTGATTTGTCTCTCGACCGAATTTTCTATTTGAATTACCGTGACGCATAAAGGATTATTTTAGAATGATGCCGAAGTTGGCGAGCGCACGACGTATCTCTTGTATCGACTTTGGTCCAAGACCTTCAATCTCCAAAAGATCGGACTCTTTCTTGCGAGCGAGCCCTCCCACTGTGCGGATGTTTGCTTTCTCGAGAGCTGAAATGGTGCGGGTCGAGAAGTCGAGTTCCTCGATACGTGTCTTCATAACCTCAGCTCCCGCTTCGGACGCACCAGCGTCTGAAGGAGTGGTATTGCCAGCTGGAGCTGGAGTGCTCGTCAGTTCTTCCTCACGGAATCCAACAATAGCTTTGAGCTGTGTGATCATAGCCTCTATGGCTCGTTCAAGTGCCTGGCGAGGTTCGATGGTGCCGTCACTCTCAATTGAGAGGCGCAAACGATTGAAGTCTGTACGATCACCTACGCGCATGTTTTCTACTTCATAATTTACGCGGCGAATAGGAGAGAATATTGCATCAACTGAAATATCTCCGATCTCTACACGATCTTTTTTAAGTGCTTCGCGAGATACATATCCTAGGCCGCGCTCTACACGGAACTCTGCCTCAAGTTTGGTATTGTCGGTCAATTCACAAATATATGAATTCGGATTGAGCAAACGCACTTGGCCAGGCACAGTCAGATCTTCGCCAGATACTTTTTTAGGACCCTTGAGCGAGAGTGTGATGGTTTGTGGCTCGTTGGTGAGCATCTCGAAGCGGAGTTTTTTAAGATTGAGCAGGATAGTCACCACATCTTCGCGTACGCCGTCCATGGTTGAGAATTCGTGCTCAACACCTTCGATCTTGACCGAGGTAATAGCAGCACCTGGAAGTGATGAGAGTATAATGCGGCGCAAACTATTGCCGAGTGTGTGGCCGTAGCCAGGATAAAGGCCGTCTATTTCGTAGGTGCCTTCATGGTCGGCTTCCGAGACGATGCGAGGCTTGCTTGGCAATGTGATTGAATATTCCATCATAAAATTAAAATATAATTATTAACGGCTATAAAATTGGATGATGACCGCAGCATTAAACGGCAATTCAGTATCACTTACTGTAGGTACGGCGGTTATGGTCATCGAAAGACCTCCTTCTTCCATCTGCATCCATGGAAGAGTCTTTACCTCAAGCATCGATTCTGCACGGCCCAAGAAGAGTGCGCTCTCACGACTCTCGGGGCGTACAGCGACAACGTCTCCGACTGAGACACAATATGAAGGGATGGTCATGCGGCGACCGTTTATGGTGATATGTCCGTGTGAGACAAGTTGGCGTGCAGCGCGGCGAGTCTTGGTGAGACCTGCGCGATAGACAACGTTGTCGAGGCGTGATTCAAGACGCGCGACGAGGCTTGTGCTACTTGAAGCGCCTCGTTTCTCCATTGCCTCGTGCACATAGCGAGCAAACTGGCTCTCGGAGAGTCCGTATGTAAAGCGTGCTTTTTGTTTTTCCAAAAGTTGCGCACCAAAGTCACTACCGCCTCCGCGTTTTGGGCGTGAACGGCGAGGAGCACGTGCTTCCGCAAGTTGGAATTTCTGCGTCTGGCATTTTTCAAATACCGAGGCGCCGAGGCGTTTGCAGATTTTGTATTTTGGTCCAACAATCATAAAAATAATACCTCCGGCATTGAACAATCCAAATCCGGCCGA
>CAZDPP010000022.1:0-6859 GCA_964507495.1 uncultured Candidatus Saccharibacteria bacterium | reverse complement strand
AAATAAATTATACGCGACGAGCTTTTGGTGGGCGTGGGCCATTGTGCGGCACAGGCGTCGTATCCTTGATACCACTGATGTGGATACCTTTGGTTGCAAAAGCGCGAATAGACGACTCACGCCCCGCACCAACACCCGACACTACCACTGAAACTTCTTTCATACCCATAAGTGCTGCCTTGTCAGCCAAAAGTTCGCCCACTTTAGCCGCAGCAAAAGGAGTACCTTTTTTTGCACCCGAAAATCCGAGACTGCCGCTTGATGACCATGCAACTACATTACCCTTCGGGTCACTCAAAGAGACCTTGGTGTTATTGTACGTAGCCTCAACATAGAGGGTGCCGGCATCAAGTTTGCGCTTACTTGCACGTGCCGAAGACGCTCGACTTGACGCCGTGTCATCCCCTCCTTTTTTGACTATTCGTTTCTTACCCATAGGTGTTGTCAGTTGAGAAATTACTATACAATAATCTTTAGGTTTTTTCAACCTTTCGACGACCAGAGCCCATGGTCTTGCGTACGTTGCCCCTCACTGTGCGGGAATTGGTCTTGGTGCGCTGTCCACGGACTGGCAAGTGTTTGCCGTGGCGCAACCCTCGGTATGAACCTATATCTTTAAGGCGCTTGATGTTTCCCGACACCTCACGCTTGAGGTCTCCTTCGAGTTTAAAATTCTCAACCACGCGACGAATCTCATTTTCTTCCTCGGCAGTCAAATCATCTGCTTTTTTGTTTGGATCAATATTGACTTGCGCACAAATAGCTTGAGCACGTGGTTGTCCCACGCCATGGAGCGCAGTGAGCGCGTAGACAATTCGTTTATTAGGAATGGTAATACCTGAAATACGCATATATTATCCTTGTCGTTGTTTATGACGTGGGTTGCTGCAAATAACATAGACATGCCCCTTGCGGCGGAGCATCTTGCAGTTAGTGCAGCGAGCTTTGATTGATGCTTTAATTTTCACGTTGTTATAAGCGCCTCGTAATACGGCCTTTGCCACCGTAGGGGTCAAGTTGCACAAGCACCTTGTCTCCTACCAACACTTTGATTCGATGTAACCTCATTTTACCCGCAAGGTACGTCAGTATCACCTCTCCGGATTCCAGAGACACACGAAACATAGTATTGGGCAGAGCCTCCTCAATGACGCCCTGCACTTCTGGTACTTCATTTGCCATCACGCGACAAAAAGAATAATAGCAAATAGGTGGCGAGGCGTCAATCGCATGGTCCTCATACTAGGCTCCAACCTTGACTTCGAGCTTTGTTGCATCGCTTGGGAAGCTCGATTTCCAAAATGGTCGAATACTCGCATTACATGGCTTTTCGGTATCGCACTCAATTGCAGGCGCAAAGCCTGCTAGCACAGTTTCGAAGGTCGATTTTGGCTTGCCCAATAGCGCTTGTGCCACTGCAGCTGAGTCAAATTGCCACACCAGAGTTGGGGTGCCACTGAGGCTCAAAGTGATTGGACCCGTGCCTATTTTGCCCAGATCAGCCCCTACTGAAAGGGTAATGGCTTTTGAGTCTGCAAAGGCGACTGGCTGTCCTGCATAATTTTCCACAAGCTGTTTGGCAAGGGCGCCGGCGAGGTCGTTTGCTGGGATCATCACCATTGAGGCGCTCGCACTTTCAGAAAGGAGGACTTTCCCACCCTCTCCAGGTGCCTGGTTAATAGGGCCATTGCTGATAACGAGTGAGTCGCCAACACCTACAAATCCTTCGGGAATATTTGCAGTTGCTGCCGCACGAACTGCAGCCTCGAGTTGTGTTTTGAGGCTACCTTGCGCGGTCGCCATGTCAGCAGGCGAGACTTGTGGCTGGTCACCCACAAGGCCGCCCGCAATTGCACCTTGTGATTTTGCATAGATTTTTGTTGCTTGTGGCTGCCCCGCAAACCCTGGGAGACTAAATTGCACATCATCAGTGCGGTTGTACTCAGCGCCAGGCGCGTCAGCAAAAACGGTTGCAGTAATTGAGCCCGGAGTAAGTGAGCCGTCAGCCTTTTTTGTTGCACCTGGGACCGTTATGGCACTATGAATGCGATAGATTTTGCCATCGGGTGCCATGAACCGAGTATTTTTTATCAAAGGTTGAGCCTGTGTAGCGTAGGCGTTATATACAGTAATATTTCCAGTCGCACTATTTGCTACATGCGCGGTACCTGAAGAATTTGCAGTGGTGGTAGCCGAGTATTTGACCGACATCACCTGATACCCAAGGGCGCCTGAAGTGGGATTAAAATCGGCAGTAATAGTCGCAGGTAGTGCCAATGTTTGCGTGCGAGGATGAACCACGACAGTTGCGCCCTCAAACACAGTCGAGAGCAATATTCCAGCTAGTGCACACACTACAACTACCCCACCTCCCCATAAAAATAATGTTTTAGATCGGCGGGGAGCAGGAAGGCGAAGTTCGTCGTTGTACATATCTTCTTGGGGTGGATTAATGGGCGTAGTAATGGTGGTGTTGCGGCGATTGCTTGAAACGGGGATATTACGGATGGAGCGATCACTATGTGGTGGGATCATATCTCTCATGTGCTGATTATACACTCCTTTTCGAGCCTGCAACGAAAAGGCCTTCGAGCATGAGCACAATATCAGGATTTTGTGCGTGGGCCATCACATGAGGAGAGAGGTGGTGTGGGTGGAGCGCTCGCACGGGCGCACCCTCTACAAAGAGATCGCCTAAAGCTATTTCTTGTGCCAGAGTACGCGCGAGCCACTCAGTAACACCTTGAGGAGCAATAACCAGCATACCTTGAGCAAGGGTGTCTTGTAATACATCCTTGGTTATGTCACTCATATGCGCTCCCACATGAGCTGCGGCTGCGCGCAAAGGTTCACCTGAAAATCCTTCGGGCATATGGTCATTATTTGCCAAGCGCAGCACTGAACGGGCTTCTTGTGGACTAAGATTACTATGGCTTTGTAGGGTACGGACAAGTGTATTGGTGCCCAAAGGGACAGTGCCACGGCCGGCAAGTGCGCCGTTTTGCACCAACATGAGTTCAGTCATCTCGCCCGTCATGGAGCATAACAAAAAGTCGCCCTGTTGCTCAAACAACGTATTGGTGGTGTCGGTTGCTGCGGCACCAAATGCATGCAGAGACACAGGAATGCTGCCAAAAAAACTCTCCACTGTCTTTTTTGTGCTTGAAACAAGCGCTGGATCAAAATTCCACTCAAATCCTCGTTTACCCGAGGTGAGTGCAGCCCATGGTGGAGCAAAAAATACCAACGCCTCTGATACGCGACCCATATGCGATAGGTGTTCGTGCCCGCGCATGCGCGCAGCAACAAGGCTTGTGTGGGCAAGTGTCTCGCCAAGCACTTTTTCGATTTCGCGAATAAGAAGCCCGCTGGTAAATGTGGGGAAAATAGGAAGAGCCGTACGAACTTCAGCAAAAAGTTTGGGTTGTTGGTTTGGAGTGAGCAGCGCAAGCGCACATGCAACACTCCCATTCTCGATGTCGATAATGAGCACAGTCTTCTCTTTTGATTTCTTTGCTCCAAAGAGCGAGGCCATGCTCCAAGTATATAACAAAAAAAGGAAGCGCTACTCCAAAACAGCTTTAATGCGGCGTACACCGGCAGAAACTGCTTCTTCTTTCAAGATTTTAAATGTGCCAGCCAACTCCCCTGTGTGGGTGACGTGCGGCCCGCCACAAAATTCAATTGAAAACGCTTCCCCATACAGAGGATTATCCTCTGTAGCTTCTGCGGGCCCCAATGAGTAGACAGACACGCGGTCAGGATATTTTGCGCCAAACTCATGTTCGGCACCCAGCTGTTCGGCCTCCTCTTTTGGTAGCTCGCTGCGGATCATTGGCAAATCTTCTTTAATTTTTTCGTTTACGATGCGTTCAACTTCCCTCTTTTGTTCGTCGGTCATTTTGCCTGAGTAGGAAAAGTCGATGCGAAGGCGCTCTTGGGTGATGTTGCTACCGCGCTGTTTAACCTCAGGCCCTAGCACAAGTTGCAGCGCCTTAAGCAGCAAGTGGTGTGCGGTGTGGAGGCGAGTCGTCTTTTCGCTTGTATCAGCCAAACCGCCTTTAAACTTTTGCTCACTTCCTGAGCGAGAGAGGTCTTGGTGTGCTTTGAGCAATTCTTTAAATCCTTCGATATCAATTTGTTTAATCCCCTTCTCACCCGCCTCTTCAATGATGAGTTCGAGCGGAAAGCCGTAGGTAGTGACCAATTGGAACGTGTCTTGCGCAGAAAGTGAGCTACCCATCGTGAAGCGAGCAAACTCTTTCATGCCGCGAGACAGTGTTTCGCGAAATTGTTCCTCTTCTTGTTCGACTATTCGCTCAATATCAGACAGTTTTTGTTGTATCTCGGGATATTGGTCGGCATACATCTCGGCAATGGAAGCAACAATGGCGGCGAGCGCAAAGTTATTTTTGCCGATACCCAATTTGTCGGCATGCTGCACCGAACGTCGGATGAGCCGGCGCACAAAGTAACCTTGGTCGGCCTTGCCCGGAGTTACTCCATCGGCGATCAAAAATACCGCAGCCTTCATATGGTCGGCGATAATACGGAAACTCTTGGTTTCGAGCGGATCTTTGCCGTATGTTTTGCTCGATACTTGCTCGAGTGATGTGATGATAGGTGTGTGGCATGCCTTGATGATGTCGGGACTTTCAGTGTGAGCCATCATAAGACGCTCAAGCCCGCCGCCGAAATCGACGTTTTGTTTTGGCAGTAAACCGAATGTTCCATCATCTTTCTTTATGTATTGCATAAAGACCGAATTACCGATCTCGAGGAAGCGGCCGCAGTCGCAGTTGGGGTGGCAATACTCGCCCCATTTCGGATCGTGTTCAACGTCGGTAAACTCATAAAAGACTTCAGAGTCGGGGCCTCCCGGCTCGCCCAGAGGCATGTTGTCGGGTACACCAGCACGGCTCCACCAATTTTTCTTTGCGTCGTAGTAGAAAATGCGACCACCCTGCATACCGGCCCTGTAGCCATCGTCTTCTGAGCCGATGAGCACGTCCTTAGCTTCGATGCCGACCGATTTAAAATTCTCTTTCCAAATCTCTACAGACTCGGCGTCGCGTGGGACGTTATTTTTTTCATCGCCGATAAACACGGTGACGTAGAGGCGCGCTGGGTCGAGGCCAATACCGTCCTCTTTGTTTGTCAAAAATTCGAAAAACCATTTCAACTGCTCTTGCTTGAAATAGTCGCCGAGCGACCAGTTGCCGAGCATCTCGAAAAAGGTAGTGTGTCGGTTGTCACCCACCTCTTCTATATCTCCCGAGCGAAAACATTTTTGCGAGTCGACAAGGCGCGACCCTGCGGGGTGATTTTTACCCAACAAGTACGGCACGAGCGGTTGCATGCCCGAACCGGTAAAGAGCGTGGTCGGGTCATTTTCGGGAACGAGCGAGGACGAAGGGATAATTGTGTGCCCACGGGCTGTAAAAAACGCCAAATACTTTGATCGCACCTCGTTGAGTGTCATATACAGGCATCTTACCAACTTTTATGAATTTGGAGTAGTATGGGAACATCTATGAAAAAGAGCGCTTATTGGGGGTTTGATATAAAAGATATAGACCAGTCGGTGAGGCCGCAGGATGATTTTTATACCTATGCCAATGGTGGCTGGCTCAAGCACAACACTATCCCCGAGGATGAGTCTCGTTGGGGCAGTTTTGTGACCTTGCGCTACAACACCGAGCAGCAGCTCAAGACTATTGTCGACGGTTTGCTCAAACAAAAAAGACTAGCCAAAAACTCTCCCGAGCAACTAGTGAGCGACTACTACCGCGCAGTCTCCGATATGGCGCTGCGAAACAAGTTGGGCTCTACACCCGTTGAGGGCCTACAAAAGAAAATCCAAAACATCCACACAAAAGACGAGCTGCTCGCCACCGTGACCTATCTCCACGTACTCGGTATATCCAGCTTTTGGGGTGCGTTTGTCGACCAAGATTCAAAAAATAGCAGCAAGTATATTTTGCATTTGTGGCAAAGCGGCTTGGGTCTTCCCGAGCGCGATTACTACTTGTCCGACACTCCCGAACAAAAACGCGTACGCGATGCATACAAAAAACATATAGAAAAGTTGATGGGTCTCATGAACTATACAAAAGCTGAAGCAAAAAATATACGAGAAGTGGTGATGGACATAGAGACCAAACTTGCTCGCGCCTCGATGAAAAAAGAAGACACACGCGATGCGGAAAAAACCTATCACAAAAAACCTCTTGCTGAGTTGCAAAAATTGTGTCCCGAAATTTCATGGAAGTATTACTTTGCTCAAACAGGAGCCGCAAGCGCGAAACAAATTATTGTTGGGCAACCAGCGTTTTTTAAGTTTGTAAACACACTACTCAAGGAAACACCTCTTGCAGATCTGAAGATCTATCTCGAGTGGCACCTTATAAATGACTCCGCTCCCCTACTGTCAGATATGTTCGTGCAGGAGAATTTTGATTTCTACGTCACAACCCTCACTGGTACAAAAGTAATGAAGCCACTATGGCGCCGCGCGCTCAGTGCAACTAACGGCGCCTTGGGTGACGCACTAGGTAAATTGTATATAGCAAAGTACTTCCCCCCTGCGTCCAAGCGTGCAATGGACTCTCTTGTAGACGACCTTTTTATGGCATATGCAGAGCGCATCAAAAAACTCGATTGGATGAGTGCGCCCACCAAGAAAAAAGCTCTTTTGAAATTGCGTGCCATGAACCGCAAAATCGCATACCCTAAAAAATGGAGAGGTTATGAAGGCTTGGTGGTAACGCCGGATGATTATTTTGGAAACACCTTGCGATCAAGCACGTTCGAGCACCACCGCAACATGAGTAAACTCAATCGCCCTATTGATAGAGAC
>CAZDPP010000021.1:0-9632 GCA_964507495.1 uncultured Candidatus Saccharibacteria bacterium | reverse complement strand
TGTCTGTTAACCCTAACGGTATCTCAGGTCCTGCGTTTGTGGTGGGGTCGACGACAGCTACACTTGTGATGATCGATAATGGAGGCAAGCTCGGGTTAGGAACCACCTCTCCATGGGCAGATCTAACAGTTGTAACTAACGTGGCATCAGACGAAACGAATCCAGCTCTTATTATTGCGACGACGAGTAATTGGAATAGCAACGGCAGCCAAGCGCCACTTATATATGCGTTTGCTACAACAACGGGCGAACTCGACTATGCTCGCATAGGGATTGGCACCTCAACAGGTTGGGGTGGTGCGGGTATTCGCGACCAGCTCACTGTTGCAGGACGCATCAACTCAACATGGTCGTACCTTGTATGTGAAGCAGGTGGTGTGGGTGGGTTAGGAACGTCTGCAAGTTCTGCGGACTCTATAGTGAACAGCAGTATGTGCGGTAACTTCGGGTTGGATATAAACCTTGATGCACAGATCAACTTTCAAGCTACGGCATATCCACCCTTTATACGTCTCACTCCGGGGTTGGCTACTACCTATCTCACAACCGAGGGTGGGACTGTGCGACCCTTTAGCCGTATAGCGCCAGCAACGTCGAGCCCTGTGATGGAGGCTCGTGTGCGTGTGCCGTCGCAAGCTGCAACCACAACACGATTTATTGTTGGTTTTACCGACACCGCATGGAACGCAACGCCTCCTGCAATTACAACCGCGGCTGCAAACGGTGCGTTCTTTACAGCATCTTCGACCGACCAGTTTTGGCGAGCAGTTGTTCGTTCAAACAACGTCGAAACTGATGTTATAACCGACATCGCAACGTCGTCAGTGGTATTCCAGCGAATGCGTATTGAGCTATCTTCATCTACTGTTGTCTTTCTCGTTAATGGCACAGTGGTCGCAAAAATAAATCCTGCCGAGGCACCGAGAGGCAACCTAACGCCGGTCGTGCAAGCGTGGAACTCTGGCCGAGGTGTTGGCACCATACAGACAGCCGCAAGCGGTATAAATGCAATTGATATTGCATATATCAAGGTGTGGGTGGACGACCCGCCGGGTGGGGTGGACGCGCCAGGGTTTGTCGAGGGGCCTGCATACAACAGAGTGCAGGGCGCAGATGTCGCAGAGGCCGAGTTGGTTGATTCGCCTGAGCAATTTATCCCGGGGCTTTTGGTGTCGAATGCCACCACAAGTAACAGAGCAATGGTGCGCTTGTCGAATGGGCGCTACGATGGCGACCTTATGGGAGCAGTCTCTACTGATCCAAGCACAACGCTCGGAGAATTTGCCTCAAGTACTGTACGCATCGGTCTTGTCGGCCGTGTGCCGGTTATTGTCTCACTTGAAAACGGTCCTATACACAAAGGTGACCGCATTACCGCATCATCTATTCCAGGAGTTGGTATGAAGGCGGTGCGGGCAGGAAGTGTTGCGGGTAGTGCGTTTGATGATTTTGATCCAGCAAGTGGTGTGTGTGATCAGTCGATTGTAAAACAACTCACAGATGCTGGTATTGAGGTGCCACAGGGCGCGTGCCTTAGTACTATTCTTGTCTCGCTCAAAGTACAAAACGATTTGAGTGTTGGAAACTTGCTGCAAGATGCAAGTGAGCATATCTCAAACCTAACTGACGCCATGCAAGAGCTCAGCAACACTGCGCTTACAACGGGCGCCCATCTGACCAAATTTGTGGTGGGGCAAGTAGTGGCAAAGATTGCAGTTGTAGGCGAATTGTTCGCCGACCACATCACGACGCAAAACCTCACGGTTGGAACGTCTGCTCAGCCAGCTGGTATCACGCTTTTTGATACCTCAACAAAGGAGCCGTATTGTCTCACGGTGACAAACGGTAATCCTGTGAGTACTCAGGGCGGCTGCTCTATTTCTCCAAATTCACAAACACAAAGTGTGTGGAATCCAAGTCCGCCGTCCCAACCTGATACAAGTAGTACCACTCCACCCCCAGAGGAGAGTGTTGCTACAACCACTGAGCCCGCCGTAGATATCAGTACACCTCCTGCTGATCCTCCCGCTCCAACGGACACCCCTGTGACAAGTGAGCCCGCCCAAGAAACGCCTCCCACGACTACAACTGAGCCTGTGCAGTAGTGGTATACTCTTCTATATATGAGTACACGAATAGCGATTAATGGATTTGGGAGAATTGGGAGAGCTTTTATGCGCGTCGCACATGAGCGACCAGAGCTAGACATTGTGGCTATTAATGATTTGGGTGATGTTAAAAATCTGGCCTATCTACTTAAGTATGACAGTGTCTACGGCCAGGCAAGGTTTCCTGTCTCATCTGAGGATGGTGCGCTTGTTGTGGATGGCAGAAAAATAGCATTTGTGTCCGAACCTGATGCAACTAAACTTCCATGGAAGGACCTCAATATCGATGTGGTGGTTGAGTCGACTGGATTTTTCACTAGTTACGAGAAAGCGCAAGTGCACCTTCAAGCCGGTGCTAAACGTGTAGTTATCACCGCTCCCGTTAAAGACGAGCCGCCGCAAGGAGTGGCGGGGGCGACTGTATTGGTGGGAATAAATGACGAACGATTTGAAACAAGTGTTATAACCTCAAACGCATCGTGCACCACAAACGCCTCGAGTCCTTTGATGCAGATTCTCCATGAAACTATTGGGGTTGATAAAGCGATACTCTCGACAACACATGGCTATACTGCATCGCAAAATTTGGTAGATGGTCCCGTCAAACATGCAAAAGGTAAAGAAGATTTTCGTGATGGTCGCGCCGGCGCGCACAACATAGTGCCATCTTCAACTGGGGCTGCTATTGCGGTCACTAAAGCTATTCCAGATTTAGTGGGGAAATTTGACGGCATTTCTTTGCGTGTACCAGTTATTGCAGGATCTATCGCCGACGTAACATTTATTGCTCGGCGCAACACCACTGTCGAGGAGGTGAACAACATATTAACCAAGGCCGCGACTGAGGATCGTTGGAAACCTGTATTCGCAGTAACCAACGAGCCGCTCGTGTCGAGTGACATCTTGGGTAGTGCGCAAGCGTCTATTGCCGACCTCTCGCTTACGCGTGTTGTTGGTGGAAACCTGGTCAAGGTTATGGCATGGTACGACAACGAGATGGGATACACTCATGCGCTTGTGGAACATGTCGCGCGCTTAGCAACACATATATAAGGTATGCAAATCTATATTGCTTCTGATCACGCGGGTTATAAACTCAAGCAACATCTTGTAGATTTTTTGCGCACACAAGAGTATGAGGTAGAAGATATGGGTCCACACACACTGGACCCTACCGATGATTATCCAGACTATTGTCGGCCAGTGGGTGAGAAAGTGGCTCAAAACAAAGGTACTTTTGGTATTGTGATCGGCCACTCGGGACAGGGCGAGGCTATGGCCGTCAATCGTGTTGTGGGTGCGCGTGCGGTGGTGTTTTATGGCGGCCCCACAGAGATTCTGGCACTCTCGCGCGAACATAATGATGCAAATGTACTCTCTCTTGGTGCGCACTTCGTGTCAGGAGAGAGTGCACAAGAGGCGGTGACACTGTGGCTTGGTGCTGCGTTTAGCAACGATGAGCGACATGTACGGCGTATAGAAAAATTAAACTAACATGATAGAGATTATCCCTGCCATACTGCCTAAAAGTTTTGATGAATTGGAAGAGTGTTTGCAGCGCCTGCAAGGAGTGGCCCCAACCGTGCAAATAGATTTGGTCGACGTTAATGTGCTTCTAGGTCATGAAGCCCTGCCGTTTTGGGAGGAGTTTGATTTTGAGTGTGATGTTATGTTGGCAAACCCCGCCCGAGAAATGCAGTCATGTATCGACATTGGCGCTAGTCGTGTGGTGGTGCACGCGCGTGCAGCGAATGCGCACGAAGCATTACAGTCACTGCAAGATTTTCGAGGAGGTAATCTGCCGGTTTTAGTAGGTGTGGCGCTTGCCTCGACTGACACACTGGATGCACTTGCTCCATATGAAGAGCTCTACGACTTTGTACAAGTAATGGGGATAGCAAACGTAGGTCATCAAGGACAACCGTTTGATGAAAAGTGTCTTGCGCTTATTGCACTGTTGCGCGCTACGTATCCAGAATTGGTTATCCAAGTCGACGGAGCTGTCACGCTTTCGCGAGTGCGCGCGCTTGTGGATGCTGGTGCCAATCGTCTTGTTGTCGGTAGTGCACTTATGCAGGCAGAGAATCCGGGTGGTGTATACAAAGCACTGTATACTGAAGCTAATGCTCAGTGACAAAGAAGTACAAACAATAGAATTACACGCTGAGAGCATCCGCGAGACTATTCTCGAGGTGCTTGTAGCTGCGGGGAGCGGTCACACCGCGGGGCCTTTGGGGATGGCCGACATTTTTGCTGCGCTTTATTTCAACATTCTCAAACATGATCCCAAAAACCCAACGTGGGACGAACGTGACAGACTTTTTCTTTCAAACGGGCACATCGTGCCCGTGCGCTACTCGGCGATGGCACACGCTGGGTATTTTCCAGTTGGAGAGTGCTTAACGTTGCGTAAATTTGGTTCCAGACTCCAAGGCCACCCCGAGCGCATGCGCTTGCCGGGGCTTGAGTCGACTTCGGGGCCATTGGGTGAGGGTTTAAGCCAAGCCGCAGGCTATGCGTATGGCGCACGAATGGATAATAAAAAATTCCACATGTACTGCGTGCTTTCAGATGGCGAGCATGATGCAGGTAATATTTGGGAGGCGGCAATGTTTGCGGGTAATAATAAACTCTCCAACCTTACGGCCATTATCGATAGAAATAATATACAGATCACCGGTATGACGGAACAAATCATGCCGCTTGAAGGATTGCGTGCAAAATACGAGGCTTTTAATTGGCACGTGCTTGAAGTGGATGGACACAATATTGCGGAGTTTGTGGCGGCGACTGAACAAGCCAAGGCAATTTATGAAAAACCGACTGTTATCATCGCGCACACCATACCGGGCAAGGGGATCAAGGAAATAGAATTTGACTAGACGTGGCACGGTACACCGCCCAAAAAAGAAGAGGCTGAAAAATTTCTACACGAGCTTCGCACACTGCGCGGCAAAATAAAAAGTGAACATCAGTAATATGTTGAACTCAAAAATTAAACTTGCAGAAGATGTGTTGAATAAGCCCGACGTTGCCATGACGCGCGATGGGTTTGGAAAAGCACTTTTGAAGTTAGGTGAGACTAATCCGCATGTGGTGGCATTGTGTGCCGACTTAGCTGAGTCGACGCGCATGCTCGGCTTTAAAGAAAAATATCCTGAGAGATTTATCGAGGTTGGTGTGGCCGAGCAAAATTTGGCTGCCGTCGCATCTGGTTTGGCCAACTACGGAAAGATTCCGTTTATGGCTTCATACGCGACATTTAGTCCTGGCCGTAACAACGAACAAATCCGTACCGCTATTTCTCTAAATAATGTGCCGGTAAAAATTGTGGGCTCGCACGCCGGCCTCTCTGTTGGACCAGACGGCGCAACGCACCAAGCACTCGAAGACATCGCACTTATGCGCGTACAACCCAACATGGTGGTGCTCTCGCCATGTGACGAGCGAGAGGCATACAAAGCAACGCTTGCGGCAGCAGCACATCCAACACCAGTGTATATTCGCCTCGCGCGCGAAAAAACTCCTGTCATCACAACAGAACAAACACCGTTTGTCATAGGCCGTGCAAATCTACTCTGGCTCGGCGAGCATCCACAAGTGGCTATCTTTGCGACGGGCCCGCTCGTACATAATGCCCTCTTGGCGGCAAAGAAATTAGAAAAAACAATCAATGTGTCGGTCATCAATATCCACACCATCAAACCTCTCGATAGTAAGGCGATTGTAGCCTCGGCCAAAGCGGCGGGCGCGGTCGTGACCGTTGAGGAACATCAAATTGCTGGTGGTTTGGGTAGTGCTATTGCCGAAGTATTGGCAGGAGAGTGCCCGGTGCCTATTGAGTTTGTGGGCGTACACGACGAATTTGGCCAATCAGGGGAGCCTAAAGAGTTGATTGAGCACTACGGTATGGGAGTGTCGCATATTGTGGCGGCAGTTAAGAAAGCATTAAAGCGAAAATAATATGCCAACAAGCGGTCAAGCAAAATATATCAACGCAAATATTAATTCGTTTATTGCACTCGTCTTTGTGGGCACGTTTGCGCTTGCAACAGGGTTGCTCATTTGGCATGCAGCGTTTGGGGAAAATCCCATTGCCACCGTTTTTGCCTCAAGTGGTTATGCTCAATTTTAGACTTAAGTCTAATTAGTTTAGCGTTTTGAGTACGTACTCTGCTGGAGCATTTCTGAGAAACTCTTCTAATTTTTCGCGCGTAAGCAAGCCTTTCTGTGCACCCACCTCTTGGACTACTGCCATCGAGTTAATAGGCCCCCAGAGGAGCGCCTCTTCAAGTGGTAGACCAAGAACAAGCGCAGCCGTTACGCTCGAGGCGAATGCGTCGCCCGCTCCTGTGCGCTCAAGTGGTGGTTTCGGGTCTGGATACATAGGCACTTGCCAGGTATGTTGCTCGGTATCAATAGCGTATGCGCCCGATGCGCCGTCGGTAATGACTACTATCTTGGGGCCAAGTGCCTGAACGCCTGTGAGAAGTTTTTTAATATCGCCAGTAGCTTCAATACTCAAGATACGCTCCGCCTCTTGTTTGTTGCAGAAAAATAGATCAGTTCGAGTGTATATGTCTTTGAGTACATCGATACCCAACTTCATTTGGAAGGTGCCTGGTTGGAACGCAAGTTTGGCGTCGGGGAATTTTTTGAGCCACTCACCTAGAGCTATGTGGTAGGGGAGCGAGTTTGCTGCAAGTGAGGAAAGATATATCCACTTAGGGCTCTCGGTGAGCTCTGGCACGGTGTAGTCGTACTCTTCGTGTTTGACCAAAATAGTACGTTCGCTTTGGTACCACAGTACATAATGGTAATTGCTGGAACGCACGGGGTCTGTGACCATCAAGCTCGTATCAACACCTTCGCTTTTGAGCACTTCAAGTGATTGCTCGCCATATCTATCCTTCCCCAAATACGCGCGTAGAGATGAGTTGAGTCCGAGCCGTGCAGCCGCGACTGCGGCATTGCTCGCATTACCCACTGCAGGCACAAGTACAAAGTAATCGTAGGGGATTTTGTCGCCCCATTTCATGCATATTTCGCATTCGTCGCTATTTATCTTGCAATGTACCTCGGCTTCTTTCAGGCGGATAAATGGCTCGGTCACAATATCGCCAATGGCGAGAAAATCAATTTGGCTCATATTTTTAGTATATACTACTTGTATGCAAACACTACGAGAGACCATAGAAGAATACCGCAAGGCAGGAAAGGGGCTTGGGCATTTTAATTTTTCGGACTCAAATCAGCTCTCTGCAATTGCAGGTGCTGCCAGAGAAACAGGTTTGCCGGTTGTGGCAGGGCTGTCTGAGGGTGAGCGCGAATTTTTCCCACTTTCGCATGCTCGGGCGCTCATTGATATATACCAAGCGCAAGGGATACATATATATTTAAACGCTGACCACACCTACAGCGTTGAGAAGGTACAACAAGCCATATCAGCAGGAGTCGACTCCGTTGTTGTTGATGGTGCAAAGCTGCCGTTCGATGAAAATGTTCACTTGCTTACAACGTGTGTAACGCACGCCCGTACCTCGGGCCGCGATGTCCTTGTGGAGGGTGAGCTTGGCTACATTGGCACATCATCCAATGTGATGGAATCGCTCCCTGAAGGAGCTGCTGCAACTGAGGAGATGATGACCAAGCCAGATGAGTTGCGTAATTTGGTCGAAAAAAGTGGTATCGATCTTGCTGCGCCCGCTGTTGGAAATATTCACGGTATTGTTACGTCGGGTCAACCCAAACTTTCTATTTCTCGTATCACAGAACTCGCCCACACGGCAGGGGTGCCACTCGTACTCCACGGAGGGTCTGGTTCGTCGGATGAGGAGTTTGTGCAGGCTATAAAGGCTGGGGTGGTGATGATCCATATCAACACCGATTTGCGCGTACTCTACCATGACACCCTCAAAGAGACTCTCGAGATAGGTAAAGAAACCACACCATATAAATTCCTCACTCCCTCTGTGCAGAACATGCAGGAATATGTGGCCCAGAAGATCCGTCTGTTTGCTGGACAATAGTTTGTTGCGTTTTATAAAAAGTTTGGTAGACTGCTTTTCATGGAATTAGTGGTTACCAAGCGTGATATTAAGCAAAACCTCGGCACCTTGCGCAAGCAAGGCGTGCTTCCTGCGGTCGTCTATGGCCGTAGCGAGGAGTCGACCCCCATCAGTGTCAATCGAAAAGACTTTGAAAAAGTCTTCCGCCAAGCGGGCGAGTCGAGCGTTATAACCCTCACCGGTCTCGGTGAGGCAAAAGATGCCCTCATCCACGAAGTGGCAGTCCACGCCGTATCGGGAGTTCCCCTGCACGCTGATTTTTATGCTATCCAAAAAGGCCAAACAGTGACCGTGTCAGTACCGCTTGAATTTGCAGGCGTGTCTCCTGCGGTGAAGGATCTCGGCGGCATCTTGGTTAAGGTGATGTACGAGATCGAGATGGAAGTTTTGCCAAAAGACCTCCCACACTCCATACACGTTGATATTTCGACATTGGCAACGCTTGATGACCAAATAAAAATTGCAGACCTCGCACTTCCTGCAAGTGCTGTTCTCACTCTTGATCCCGACGAAGTGGTGGCCATGATCTCGGTTGCAAAAGAAGAGGAAGAAGAATCCGCTCCTATGGACCTCTCGGCTATTGAGACCAGTGTTGAGCGCGGTAAGAAAGAATCTGAGGACGAATCAGCAGAGGCTTCAGAATAATACCCTTTTTCTAATTCTAGTTGGCGATAATGCAGGTTCCTGAGTAAGTTCAGGAGCCTGTTTTCGTCTGATATACTACAGATATATGCAGGGTCTTCTACGGTATGTGGGTGTGGGGGTGTTATGTGTCTTTTTGGGGACAGCGGGCCTTTTTTCTTTTGTGCCACAGCACACACACGCACAAGATTTAAGTCCAGAGGAGCGTGCAAGGCTCCAGGCTGAATACGATAAACTCCAAACAGAAATTGCGCAGTGGCAAAAAGTCCTTGATGAGACGAAGGCGAAAAAAAATTCTCTACAAGGTGATGTCACTGGTCTCAATGCCCAAATCGCCAAGGCTCAGGCTGAGATAAACCAGCGCAACATCACCATCACAACGCTCAGTGGCGAAATCACGAAGAAAGCAAAAAGTATCTCAACACTTGAGAGTCGTCTTGAGCAAGGTCACGAATCGTTGGCTAAGATGATGCGAGAAAAAAACGAGATCGAGACAACCTCGTTTGTGGTAGCTGCACTCTCCTCAGGCAGGCTTTCGGATTTTTTAATTAACATTGATAATATTGATTCAATCGACAGTAGTCTGCAGGACCTTTTTAATGAGCTACGTGGAGTCAAGACTCAGACACAACAAGAAAAGGATGCGCTTACTGCCAAGCAAAATGCGCAACAAGATGCAATATATGCGATCGAGCTGACTAAAGCTAAGGTGGCTGCGGCCAAAACACAAAAAAACCAACTTCTCGCTATTACAACCAATCAGGAGGCAGAGTACAAAAAAGTACTTGCTGCAAACCAAGCAAAAGCAGCTGCT
>CAZDPP010000020.1:0-9747 GCA_964507495.1 uncultured Candidatus Saccharibacteria bacterium | reverse complement strand
TTTAACAAAAGTAAAAACACTCGACGACATAGGCAAACTTATCGAGGATGCCATACAGATGAAACGCGCCTATCGTATTACTCGCATTTTAGAAATTATTTTGGCGGGAGGACTCTCAACAAGTGCATCTGATATCCATTTTGAACCTGAAGAAGTTGCGGTGCGCTTACGTTATCGCCTCGATGGCGTACTTGTCGACGTACTTACCTTTGACCATGAAACTTATCGCTTGGTGCTCTCTCGGCTCAAACTGCTCTCTGGACTCAAACTCAATGTGGTTGGTGACGCACAAGACGGGCGATTTAGTATCAAACTTAAGGGAGATGAGATTGAGTTGCGCACCTCGATACTCCCCGGCAATTATTCTGAGACTCTCGTACTGCGTATCCTCAACCCAAAATCAATTGCCGTGCCACTTGAGGAGCTCGGTCTTGAGCCAAAACTTCGTGCACGTATCGAGCGCGAAGTGCTCAAACCAAATGGCATGATTTTGACCACCGGCCCCACAGGCTCAGGTAAAACCACTACACTTTATGCGTTCATGCGCAAAATAAATAGCCCTGGAAGCAAAATAATCACAATCGAAGACCCTATTGAATATCACTTGCAAGGTATCGTACAAACTCAGACCGATAAAAAAAATTACACCTTCGCAAACGGCCTTCGTTCAGCTTTGCGTCAAGACCCAGATATCATCATGGTTGGTGAAATTCGCGATGCAGAAGTTGCCGAGACCGCCATCAATGCGGCACTCACAGGCCACCTCGTATTCTCAACACTCCACACCAATGACGCAGCAGGCTCATTCCCTCGTCTTATTGACCTTGGTATAAACGAAAAAGTGTTGAGCTCAGCTATCAATGTCGCGATGGCACAGCGTTTGTTGCGCAAACTCTGCGAAAAGTGCAAACACGAACGCCCAGCAACCGCGGACGAGAAAAAAATAATAGACCGTTATATAGCAACTATTGTCGACCGCGCCTTGGTGCCACAAAACACCACAAATATTTTTGAAGCAAAAGAAGGCGGTTGCGTCGAATGCCATGGGCGCGGCTACCGCGGACGCATTGGTATATTTGAAGCTATTTTTATGGAGCAAGCGATTGAAGAGATGTTGCGCAACAAACCAAGCGAGCGCGAGTTGGCACTTGCGGCACGCACACAAGGTATCCCTACAATGCAAGAGGATGGGATTATTAAAATTTTACGTGGCGTCACCTCACTTGACGAATTGTCGCGCGTGGTGGATCTAGAAGCTCTACACTAAGCCTCAAAACACAAAAAAATACTTGGTCAACGTTGGCACAAGTACCGAGGGGGAGTAAAATGAAAGAAGGTTCGAGGAGGCATACCTCTAAGCAATAATCTTTTTGAACCAGTCAAAAAGCGGATAACCATCCCTGAGGATAGTCTCCGCTAGATGCAAGCATCTAGCCGAAACGTCCTTGTGAAGGCTCCAAAAACCCCGGAAGGCCTCATTGCTTAGAGATATGCACGCTCGATCCGCAAGCTGGCGGATGCCAAAAAATTGTAGCGGCACCGTATAAAAAGAAAAACCCCATCTGAGGTCTATGTAGAGGTTAGCATACTATTGATTTTATGTCAAGAAGCTCCAACGAAGACACCTTTATACCCCCAGAAGAGGTGGTCCAAAAACCGAACGACACCTTTCTTGACCAAACACTCAGACCTTCGTCGTGGGACGAATACATCGGCCAAGAAAGTATAAAAAACAACCTCCACATTCTAATTTCTGCTGCCCGCGAGCGTAAAAATCCACCTGAACATATCCTTTTTTATGGGCCACCCGGCCTTGGTAAGACCACTCTCGCCCACCTCATCGCCCACGAACTTGGCGGTGCCTTACGCTCAACATCCGGCCCCGCCATTGAGCGTGTCGGCGACTTGGCCGCCCTTTTGACCAACCTCAATCCGGGAGATATTTTGTTTATCGACGAAATCCATCGACTTTCTCGCACTATTGAAGAGATCCTCTACCCCGCCATGGAGAGTGGCTCTCTCAACATCATTATCGGCAAAGGACCCTCGGCTCGCACACTTGAACTACCACTCCCACCCTTTACACTCATCGCCGCAACAACACGCGTAGCCGACCTTTCGGCACCACTGCGCTCACGTTTCTCTGGTGGCGTGTTTAGACTCGAGTTTTATAGCGAAGACGACATTGCAAACATTGTTCGCCGCTCGGCTAAGATCTTGGGAGTAGAGGTTGAAGAAGATGGTGTTAGAGAAATTGCAAAACGTAGTCGTGCAACACCACGTACCGCAAACTATCTTCTACGTCGCGCACGGGACTTTGCACAACTCAAACGTACAACGCTTTCCAAAGACTCAGTGGCTGCGTCTTTGGAGATGCTCGAGGTTGATGCACTTGGGCTCACACCACTCGACCGCAAACTCCTCCTCGTGCTTATTGAGCGTTTTAATGGTGGCCCCGCGGGCGTCTCAGCTTTGGCTGCAGCACTTGCTGAGGAACCAAACACTCTCTCTGAAGTACATGAACCCTTTCTCTTACAACTAGGCCTTATTGAGCGCACCCCTCGCGGCCGCGTCGCCACCCGCAAAGCCTACGAGCATGTAGGTAAAGACATTCCTGCGAACCACCAAGAGAAGTTTTTATAATTACAAAAATCTAGTATATTCTTCCTATGTCCGGACACAGTAAGTGGAGCAAAATTAAACATAAAAAAGCGGCGACCGACGCTAAGAAGAGTAAAATATTTTCGAAACTGGTGCGCTATATCACTGTCGAGGCCAAAAAAGCTAAAGGTGATAGAAACTCGCCCGGACTCCGACTTGCGATTGAAAAAGCGCGCGCAGAAAACATGCCCGCCGATAACATTGACCGTGCAATCGACAAGGCTGCCACAAACACCGCCGAACTTGAGCCTGTGACCTATGAGGCATATGGCCCAGGCGGCGTGGCAATAATCATCGAGGGGTATACTGACAATCGCAATCGCACCGCGCAAGAAATCAAATTTATATTAAGTAAAAACGGCACATCTCTTGGCGTCCCCAACTCGGCTATGTGGGCGTTCAGCAAAGGCGAACAAGGACTTGTGGCCAACACCACAGTTGAGTTGTCGGATGAGGATCTTGAAAAACTCTCGCAACTCGTTGATGCACTTGAGGATAATGACGACGTTAACGAGGTCTATACCAATGCCGAGTAATGTGGGACGCGTCCTCGCGTTTGACCCAGGATTTGAACGCCTCGGCGTCGCAGTGGTTGAGAAAAATACACCAACTGGCGGAGGCAAAGAGGTGCTTTTACACTCTGAGTGCAGTCGCACTAACAGCAAGACGCGGTTTGAGGATAGATTACTAGTGTTGGGTCAGGCAGTAGAAGAGCTTATTGCACAGTGGCAGCCTGGGTGCATCGCACTTGAGGATATCTATTTCGCCAAGAACGAAAAAACAGCTATTAAAATTGCTGAGGTGCGCGGCGTACTCTCCTATCTCGCCGTTGTTCACAAACTACGCTTATTTCAATACACACCACTTGAGGTAAAGGTTGCAATCACTGGCTATGGCCGCAGCGACAAAGCAGCAGTGGCGGCGATGATCCCAAAACTTGTTGCACTACCAAAACGAGCGCGTTTGGACGATGAAATGGATGCAATTGCAATTGGGCTCACGTGTTTAGCGTCGGCTCGCCTTGTGTAAGAGTCTTATCCACAGATACGTCTCACTTGGTGGAGTTGCAAAGTTTTATAGGTTTGGTACAACTCTGAATGTTACGTGTTACTTCGCATTAAAAGTTATAACAATCGTATTATATGCACGAAGAGCTTGCGCCAGAAGAATTTCTTCTTGACGATGAAGAAGAGGAAACAAAGTCTCCCCTACTAGACGATGAGGAGGAGGGAGATGATGACGAAGCAACCGACACAGTAGACGAAGAGGAAATGTAAGAAAAACCCGGGGCAGTGCCCCGGGTTTTTCTTTTTTCTATTTGACGATTATTTTGAGAAATCGGTGTTTACCTACACGTACAGTAATAGTCTCTTCAATTGGTGTATTGATATCAGAAAATTTTTCTCCCTCGACCACAGTGACAGCTCCCGCCTCAACCAAGCGACGCAGCTCTGTTTTTGATTCACCAAAGGATGCAAGCGCTTCGTGGAGCGATGTACTCTTTTTAACTTCTACTTCAGGGGTGTTTATTGGTACCCCTCCACCACCAAACGCAGTGGTAAAACTTTTCTCTGCTTCGTCTGCTGCATCTTTGCTGTGATACATACTCACAATTTCGCGTGCCAAACGCATCTTAGCCTCCTTAGGATGGCCTTGCATAATCTCTTTTACCTCATCCATCGGCACACGCGTACACAACTCAAAATACGTGCCAATTTGTGCGTCACTCATACTCATCACTTTTCCATACATGTCTGCTGGTTGCGCAGTGAGCGTGATGGTGTTGCCACGACTTGAACTCATTTTTGTACCATCAAGCCCGTCAATAAGTGGATTCATAACAATGTTTTGTGGTTGCTGGCCAAAGTTTTCCTGCAGCGTGCGACCCGCAAGAAGATTAAACTTCTGATCCGTGCCCCCCAACTCCACATCAGCTTTAACCGCCACACTGTCGTAACCTTGCATGAGCGGATAGAGAACTTCGCGCAAACTCACACGTTTACCCGCCTTAATACGAAGCGCGATGTTTTCGCGTGCGATAAAATCAGCCACCGAAAAAAGGTCCGCATGTTCGCCTATCTCTCGATATGTTAGAGGTTTGAGCCACTCGCTGTTGTAGCGCATTTCCACTTTTGAAAGATCAAGTATTTTCCCCGCCTGCTCGAAATATGATTCTTTGTTTTTCTCAATAGTTTCCTGTGCGAGCATAGGACGCTCAGCCTCCTTGTCTGACGTATCACCAATTACCGCAGTAAAGTCGCCCACAATAAAGACGATTTGGTGTCCAAGATTTTGGAAGTCGCGCAATTTAAGAAGTGGTACTGCACGACCAATATGTAGGTCGGGCGACGTTGGATCAATTCCCAATTTTACACGCAACTTCTCCCCAGAAAGAAGTTTTTTACGTAACACGTCTTTTACAATAACTTCCGACACTCCCCGAGAGAGTAGTTCTTCTATAGCTTTTTCATCCATAGCAGACACTGTAACACACCACAAGGCGTGTTAGAATGCCTCTATGCAACATCGCCCTGGTTTTGTGGGGACCCACTGGAAGACTATTTTTGTATGGGTTTTTGGGCTTTTTTTCTTAGTCGGTGGAGCAGTATTTTTGTGGGCAGCGACCTTACAAATCCCCGACCTTTCAACTATTGAGACACTTAAAACTGAACAATCGGTCAAGATCTACGACCGCACTGGCACAGTAGTACTATACGATCTTAACAAAAACGCGCAGCGCACAATTATACCCATTGATCAAATTTCAAAAAATATCCAAAACGCAACTATTGCGATTGAGGACCCGAGCTTTTATCAACATAAAGGTATTGAAGTTGTGGCTATTGATCGCGCCATCTTTCTAGACCTCCCCACACTCACTGCTTCGCAAGGCGGTTCAACCTTGACCCAACAAGTTGTTAAAAATACCATCTTAACCAACGACAAAACATTGACCCGCAAACTCAAAGAGTGGGTGTTGTCGCTCAAACTTGAACGCGTACTCACTAAAGATCAGATTTTGGGCCTCTATCTTAATGGTGCGCCCTATGGCGGTAGTGTGTATGGTGCCGAACAGGCGTCCCAAACATTTTTTGGTAAACACGCAAGCGATGTTTCGTTGGCTGAAGCGGCGTACTTGGCCGGAGTACTCCCTGCACCCACATTCTATTCCCCTTATGGCAACCATAGAGCAGCGCTGGACGCACGTAAAAACCTCGTACTCGACAAAATGTACGAACATGGCTATATCACAGCCGAGGAACGCGACCAAGCAAAATCAACTATTGTGACTTTTATGCCACAACGTTCATCCTCAATCATTGCTCCTCATTTTGTTTTTTATATCCAACAATATCTCGAGAGTAAGTATGGCGAAGATGTTTTACAACAAAGTGGTTGGTCAATATACACCACACTGGACGCCGACCTACAAGCAACAGCTGAAGAAATTGTAGCAAACAAGGCTGAGAGTAATGAAAAAAACTTTAAAGCAAGCAATACAGGACTTATTGCTATGGACCCAACCAATGGGCAGATATTGGTTATGGTTGGTTCACGCAACTATTTTGATGAAAAAATTGACGGTAACTTCAATATCACACTTGCGTCTCGCCAACCAGGTTCAGCATTTAAACCATTTGTGTATGCTGAGGCGTTTAAAAAAGGATACACTCCTGACACTGTGTTGTTTGATGTGCCAACACAATTTTCAACCTCATGTTCGCCATATGATTCTAAAAACAGCACACCTCCATGTTACTCACCAGGTAACTACGATGGCAAATTTAGAGGGCCTATGACACTACGCGACGCACTTGCGCAGTCAATAAACGTACCGGCGGTTAAGGTTCTTTATTTGGCGGGTATTAACGACTCACTTAGACTTGCTAAATCGATGGGTATTTCAACATTAGGTGATGCAAACCAATACGGACTCACATTAGTTTTGGGTGGTGGCGAAGTAAATCTACTTGAAATGTCGAGTGCGTATGGTGCTTTTGCTCAAAATGGCAGACACACCCCGTATAGCGGAATACTCAAAATACAAGACGCAAAAGGAAACATTATTGAGGATAACAGCCAGCCCGCAAGCACCCAAGTGATGCCGCAATATGTAGCCGAGAACGTAAATGATATACTCTCCGACCCTGTAGCACGGGCACCCTTAGGTGAAAACAATTTAGTAAGCTTCCCTGGGCGCGATGTGGCGGTCAAAACTGGTACTACTAACGACTATCGCGATGCGTGGACTATTGGATACACCCCAAACCTAGTGGTGGGTATTTGGGCAGGAAACAACGACAATAGTTCTATGGTTAAAAAAGTTTCTGGTTTTATTGTAGGCCCTATGTGGCATGATTTTATGCAATACGCACTCTCAAAAACTCCAAACATATCCTTTACACGAAGTGATGTGGGTACAGGGAGCCTTAAACCCGCACTCCAGGGTAATTGGCAGATCCCAGGGAGCGATGGCTTACAGCACGAAATACTCTATTGGGTGAACAAAAATGACCCTACAGGCCCCTCACCCATCAACCCCGCTAATGACCCTCAATTTAATGCTTGGGACGCTCCTATGCGCGCCTGGGTGGCAATACACGGGGTTACACCATTTATTCCTACAAATCCCTTAGCAAGCAGTACCATATCTACCTCAACCACCCTGGTTCCAGTACAATAACTTTAAAAATACTTACCGATTCATCGGCATTGCGAGGTAGAAGAAGGATTCATCTGCCGCGTCTTTGATAAGCATTGGCTTTCCTGCCCCATTTGCATGTAGGCGCACACTCTCACCCGCAATAGCTTGCAAACTGTCAGCCAAATAACGGCCATTAAACGACATAGTCATATTCTCACCTGAGGTAGTGGCGCGTAATGTACTCGTCTGCTCACCTACATCTGGATTACGCGACGAAAGAGCAACTGTTTTTTTTGCTGTATCAATTGAAAGCGATATTTGTGAAAATTTATCAGCAAACACCGACAGCGATTTAAGTGCAGTTGCAATATCTTCTCGTAAAATAACCGCCTCAGTGGTAAATGTTTTTGGCACAATTTGGCGATAGTTTGGGAAAGTGCCATCAATAAGGCGGCTTGTATAATACACATCTCCCACATGGGTCGATAATTGATTATCGTTGTAATACAACTCCACATCACCTTGTGTAGTATCTAAAATTCGCATTAATTCAGCTGCGTTTCGTGCAGGTAAAAGGAGTTGTGGCACAGTACCACCAGCCTTCAGGGTTATATTTTTCTCAGCTAATCGAAAAGAATCAGTTGCAACAGCTGTAAGTTTCCCCCCTTCTCCATACAACAAAACACTTTGAAGTTCGGGTTTTACTGCTGAAGTTGAAGCACAATATGCTACATTGCGGATAATTTTTGAAAGGTCGCTACTCTTAGTTGTAAATGAGCGCTCCGCTGAGACGCGCGGCAAAATAGGAAAATCATCGTGTGGGATAGTTTTAATTGATGCAGATGCCCGCTCTGTCTCGAGTTTAAACAACTCTCCAACCAAAGTGCCAGAAATCGACTTACCACGCGCATTACTCAAAAACCCTAGAAGTATGTTTGCAGAAACCGCAACAACACCATCAGTATCTATTTTTGCAGGTACCACAACCTCAACTCCACACTCGAGGTTTGTAGCGCGCAAAGTAAGACGCCCACCCTCAGCTATAAGTAAAATACTAGCAAGTACTGGGAGATTAGCTCTACGCTCAGCGAAACGTCCTGAGATTGAAGCTGCTGTTAACAAGTGTTGTGTATTAATTTCAAACTTCATATCTTTTGAATAATTAACCCTTAAGCTCTATTAGGGGTGTGGATAGGTGGAATAAGTCTGAAAAACTATACAGGAATAAGGTTTTTAAAGATATTTTTCGATGAATAAGGTGTGAGTAATTCATAATAGTCGGTGTGGGTATCTTTCGGTGGGTTATTTCTATACAAGTTATACCCATATTATTCGTGTAGTTATCCACCCTATTTCAACATAAGACGAATTTGATGCAACTCTTGCGCTAATACACTATCATCATGAAGGTCGTTTTTTATTTTCTCACACGAATGGATAACGGTAGTGTGGTCTCGACCCCCCATCTTTTCCCCTATTGTGGGGAAAGATATTTTAAAATCCTCACGCAAGACATACATAATAACTTGGCGAGGGCGAACCACCTCTTTTCGGCGTGTTTTCTCGTAAATACTTGCCTCTTCTATGTTGTAAAAACTCGCAATAGTTTTGACGATTTCCTGCACTGAGACAGTTTTTTTGGTGGCACTACTAGCCCCCCGTAAGAGGGTTTTGGCGTCGTTTATTGTAAGTGGCTCCTCGCGGATCTCAAGTTGTATAAGAAGTAAGTTGAGTGCGCCTTCAAGTTCTCGCACATTACCCTCTACAGCGTCCGCGAGGTATTCGAGTACATCATCTGGTAGCACTACACTATGTTGAGCTGCTTTTGAGCGTACAATAGCTAAACGTGATTCATGATCAGGTGGTGAGACTGAAATAATCATACCAGCACTAAAACGTGATTTTAAGCGGTCTTCTAGATTTTGTATGACGTTTGGGTGTTGGTCTGAAGAAAAGACTAATTGTTTATTATTGTCGTGTAGGTAGTTAAAAAGATGGAAAAATTCTTCCTTTGTTTTTTCCATTTTTGCTAAAAACTGCACATCGTCCATAATTAAAAGGTCATATTGACGATATTTTTCTTTAAATCCTTGTATTTTGCCCGCCTGGATAGCTGAAACATAATCCATCGAGAATTTTTCTGATGTTACATATTGGACTTTGCGGTCAGGAGCATTAATTCGGAAATGATTACCTATCGCCTGTATGAGGTGTGTTTTCCCTAAACCAGTTGGACCATAAATAAGAAGTGGGTTATAGGCAATACCAGGTTTACGAATAACTGCCTGTGCCGCTGCGTGTGCAAGCTCATTAAACGGCCCCACAATAAACGAGTTTAGTGTAAAACGAGGGTTAAGGTTTGTTTTTGCATGCACATTTTCAAGGGGGAGTTCAGATGGTGCGGCAAGTATTGGGCGAGGTTCTTCTGTTTTTTTAACTCC
>CAZDPP010000019.1:0-9803 GCA_964507495.1 uncultured Candidatus Saccharibacteria bacterium | reverse complement strand
TGTCTTTGCCGCAGGAAAGTATGTCGAGTGTTGTTTCGTTATGTTTGCGCTGCGCGTAGGTTGGGTTTACTACAAACTCTTTGAGCGAAGGAGTGGCAGTTTCGAAAGCGTTCCCTTGCAGACTTACAGCTGGAGAAAGTAATTTTCCGGAGTCTGAGATTTTTCCTATACGAACGGATGCTACTGGCCCGCTCCACGGGATGTCCGAGACGGCGAGCGCCAAGGACGCCGCATTGACTGCAATGGTGTCAGGGTCTTCCTCGTCGATTGCAAGTACGGTAATTATTACCTGCACTTCGTTTCGCATATGTTGTGGAAACAGTGGTCGTATGGTGCGGTCGACGACGCGCCCCGAGAGTATGGCATCCTCGCTCGGCTTCCCTTCTCGGCGCACAAAGCGACTACCGAGTATTTGTCCCGCGGCATAAAAACGCTCTTCGTAGTCGACAGTGAGCGGGAAATAGTCGATATCATCGCGTGTCTTCTCGCTCATCACGGCGGTGGCTAACACAGCTGTGTTGCCATAGCGCAAGATAACCGAACCATTAGCTTGTTCTGCTAGGTCGGTAAATTCGGCGATCAGCGGCTTCCCCCCAACAGAAGTTTCAAACTTTTTTGATTGCATATGGCATCACTCTACGCCACTTTGCACAAAAGAAAAAGCCCGCACGAACTGTGCGGGCTTTTTCTTTTTACTCTTCCGTGGGGCTATCGTCGTAGATTTCTTTCCCCACATCAACCCCCTCATCATCCATTTTATCTACCTCTGCTTTGGGGGCAGATGAGAACCCAGGGATAAAGCTGCGCGCTCCTCCTCCGTTGCTCCTATATCCAATTAGGAAGTTGCGTGGATTGTCACACATATCAACAAAATCGTCAGTTGCTTCGCGAAGTTGCCCCGACGCCGATTTGCCGAATGCGATAACCTCAACCTGGCAACCTTGTGTGTAACGCAAGTATTCCACCACCGGCACAAAATCGCCATCGCCGGTTGCCAAGATGACTGTGTCGAGTTTGGCTGACATAGCGATAGCGTCAATTGCCATTCCGATGTCCCAGTCCGCTTTTTTGGCACCGCCGGCAAATACGCGGATGTCTTTTACTTTGGTCTCAATTCCAATTTTGTTGAGTGCATCAAAAAAAGTCTTCTCCTCTTCCCCCTCGGTGCGGATAACATAGGCCACTGCGCGGATGAGCACACGGCCAGCAAGTGCTTCCTTGACCACTTGGCCGAAGTTTACTTTTGCTTTGTATAAATTTTTTGCACTGTGATAGAGATTTTGCGTGTCTATAAAAATACCGACACGCTGGCTCTTGTGTTTAATGATAGCCATAGCTAAAAATACTGAATTATAAAAACGAACCTATTAAATTAAAACTAATAAAAATCTTGCTACTCTACGAAAAATGCCCTACGTCCTAGTATACCTCACCTAACATAAAGGTGGGTGAAAAATTACTTCTTGAGACCAAGCTTTTTGACTATGGCGCCGTAGCGCTTTTTGCTTGTTGTCTCGAGGTATTTTAAATGCTTGCGGCGGTTCGCAACCATCTGGAGCAACCCGCGGCGCGAGTGTTTATCCTTCAAATGTTTCTTGAGGTGGGATGCAAGCTCGTCAATGCGCTTGCTCAAAACGGCAATTTGAACCTCCGCCGAGCCGGTGTCGGCATCGTGGATGGCCACTTCTTTGATGACGTTCTCCTTTTTTCGCTTTGTCAGCATTCCTATATCGTAGCACAGCCTCACCTTTTTTGCAAGCCCCCTACCCCGCGCCGCCTTAAGGGCGCTTGCGGCCGATAATATAGACATGTGCTGCCACCGCGTCCGCTCCAGGCAAGAACATAAACAGAACATCTAAAAATTTGAGCGGCCCGAGTATCAACATGAACATGTGTGCCAAAAACGGTGCTGCCTTTTTTGACCCAAGCGAAAACACGACCCCAAGCCAATAGGCCAAAAAAATCAGAAACGCGCTCCATGGCCCTGAGCGAACGCCGGCTTCCACAATGTCCAAGCCATCAAAAAGTTTTTTAAGTCCACTGAGTGTGTAGCGATTAAAGTCGTCAGGTGAGGCGTGATATGGGTGGATAAACGGGATGCTCGCATACAAAAACCCGCCAGGCGCGAGCACGCGCATCATCTCTTTTGCCACCGCTGATGCGTCTTCGACATGCTCAAGCACAGATTCGTTTACGAGTGCATGTACCGAACCTGTTTCAAATGGTAAATATTGCGCGTCGGCGACTATATCAACCTCAGGAAAGGGTACTACATCGACATTTACAAACTCTTTCGCAAGGCGTTCAGGGCCTGAACCTACATCGACCACCAACCCATCTTTGGATGCGTAGCGAAACACACGTCTAGGGCCGTTTGCGAGCATGAGTACTGGGCAAAACACATGCCATACTGCGTAGTACAAAAATGGGATTTGTTTCAAAAAAGATTTCAGCCAATTGATACCGGAGTGATGCTCTTCATCAAACGCCACACGAGAATCTGCCTTGATAAGTAGAGGTCTTCCTGAGTCGTCTATAGGGAAAGTTCCGTGCGTGGGGCATAGGAGTGTCTCAGGCGTGTGTGTAAGTGCTCCTTGGCAAAACGGGCACACAACAGACTCAAGCGTATTTTTTGCTCTGTAGTGCTTCGGTTTTCCAATATGTCCAATATATTCGACAATAAGGCAATATATTGCCCACACGCCATCGCGGTAGCGGATCTTTTTGCCATGAGCTGCATCTCGCGGATGGTGTGAGATGGGGACTTCGGCAAAACGATGGCCACGTCTCGCAAGCGCTACAGTAAAAAGCAACTCTGACTCAAAGCGCCCAGGCGGCAAAAGCCCCGCTTCATTTCGTGGAAACAGTTTGTAGCACGTCCATACGTCGGTCATACGCAGGCCATGCAATGTATTGATAAGTTGTGTAATGACCCACACCCCTGCACGCTGCACAAAAAAACCGCGCCTCTGTGTGTGGTGCAAATTGCGCGACCCGTATACCACCGTGGTGCCTTTGTATCCAAGCGCTCGTACGAGCTGGGGAATATCTTGAGGATCGTACTCAAGATCTGCATCTTGGATGATGCAGTAGGTACCTGTAGCTTTTGCTAGCCCCAACTGCAGCGCTGAACCCTTTCCCCCGTTTTTATCTCGCAAGAGTAGTGTGATAGGAAATTTTGCTTCAGTGAGGAGTGTGCGTGTTCCGTCGGTCGATGCATCATCTACTACAATTACCTCTTTTTTCCAACCCGCAGGTAACTCCACGGCAAGGACGCGCCTTAACAGCTCTAAAATGGTTGCTTTTTCGTTATAACAGGGAATGACGATGGAAAGGATGTTCATCTACGAGCGAAAGTATGCCGCTTCTTTAGCCAGATAGCAACTGGCACCAACGCTGTCGTTGTTATGAGTATCTCAACTGGCATACGAAATCGCGCGTTTACTCCCAACCCATTGACCGGCGTGGTTATCAAAAAATAGGCAATAAGGAGGAGGACAAACACCCAACTCACCGAAAGCATCTTCTTTTTATGTAATACTAGTACCCCCCATACAAAGAGCGCAGTTACTACTGTATTGATAAGGCGGAACAGTAATATGAAACCCTCGAGGCCGAGTGTCCGCTCTCCCACAAGGCGCATAAACGATAATGGGTCGTGTGTTAGGAGTACAAGTGCCGGCTGTGGCAGGCTCGGCATGGTTACACCCACGTGTTGCAACACGGTCAATATGCCGTCATGAGTAAAGAATGTGACACCGCTTATAAGCACAACCAACACCAGGCCGCGTATATGTGTGCGTATGATGTGTATAGCTTCGGGTGTATAGAGTGATGCGTTGGCAAGTGTGATGTCTGGTGCATAGAGGTGGCGCTCGGCCAAATATGACGCTTGGTCAAGTGGTGTGCCATTTTGCAGCGCAATAACAGAGGGTGCTAGATAGACGATAAGGTTAAACGCAGGCTGGGCGCTCATCCCCACGACGCCAAACTCCTGGTAGTTGCGGTACATCCAAGGTGCCAAGAGTGCTAAAAATATTACTCCAAATACACTTGCGTGGAGTAGTGCTTGTTTGAGGTTGCCTCGCATGTGCCAGAGGATAAGGGGGGCGAGTAAAAACGGTATAAACTGCGGAGTTGTTTTGGTGAGTGTGGCCACACCAAGCACAAAAGCGCTCAATGAGAGTAATCGCAAGGTCGGTCTCTCAAGATAGTGTAAAAACAACAATATAAATGAAAGAAAGAGGAATATAAATACTGTTTCAGTAAAAAACAGGCCGGAAAATAGTATGTGATAGGGCTCAAATACCAAAAAAGCTCCAACAAATGTACCTATGTTGAGCGACTGGGTGAGTTTGTGTGCAACCAAAAGCCCCAAGACGCACGAGAGACTTCCTACACAGAGTTGTAAAATTAAGATCAACCAATAACTATTGAACAGCCATAATAGTGTTGCGAGTACGTACGGGTATCCAGGTGTGCGTAGTGGGTGCGGGTTGTATGGAGGCTCCGAATCTGCACTAAAACCATGCCCTGCCAGAATGTTGGCGCTTATCTCAAAGTAGGCGTCACCCCCATGGATGGTCTCTATTAGGTTGTAATTATGTGCCTGGTAGCTCGCAGTAAAAAAGAGTGTACGTGCCACAAACGCCAACACAAAAACGGCCAAAGCAGCTTTTGCGAGCGGGGTTTTGAGGCGTGCTAGCATGTGCGTGCCAAGAGTATACCAAAAACTTTGCCAGGTCAGCGTACATTGTGCGACACTAAAGGCATGGTTGTTGATCTTAAAAACCTCAAAACACAGTTTCTCGAATATCTAGAAATTGAAAAAGGCCGAAGTATCAAAACGGTCGAGAATTACGATCGCTACCTCTCACGGTTTCTTGCGTTTAGTAAAATCACCTCCCCTGCCAAGCTCACCGAACAGGCGGTGCGCGAGTTTCGGCTGCACCTCAATCGCCAACCAGGCACGACAAGCACTATGAAACACAAGACGCAGAACTACTATATGATCTCGCTGCGTGCGTTTTTGAAGTTTTTACGCAAGCGCGGCGTCGAATCCCTCAACCCTGAGCGTATCGAGTTGGCCAAGGTGGGCGCACGCGACCTCGATCTCATCACAAGCGAAGAGTTGAATCGCTTAATGGACGGCCCAAAAGGCAACTCACTTGATGTCTTGCGCGACCGGGCGATACTCGAACTCTTTTTCTCTACCGGTCTGCGCGTCTCGGAGTTGTGCTCACTCAATCGCGACCTGGACCTTTCACGCGACGAGTTTTCCATACGCGGCAAGGGTGAGAAAGTGCGCGTGGTGTTTCTCTCGCCTGCGGCCAAGCGCGCTATAAAAGATTATCTCGATAAACGAGGCGATGTTGATAATGCACTGTTTATACAAATGGGTAAAAATTCGACAAACAGTAAAGAATTGCGCCTCACTCCCCGCTCGGTGGAGCGCACAGTCAAAAAATACGCGACCAAGGCCGGTATTACGCGCAAAGTCACGCCGCACGTTATCCGCCACTCCTTCGCTACCGACCTTTTGCAAAATGGCGCCGACCTGCGCTCGGTGCAAGCCTTGCTTGGGCATTCCAACATAGCCACAACTCAGGTGTACACCCACATTACCGACAAACACCTCCACGACGTCCACAAAGCCTTTCATGGCCGGAGGAGGAAGTAGATTTGCTATAGTTAGCGTGTGAAACTCATTTCGTGGAACGTAAACGGCATACGTGCTGTGCACAACAAGGGACTCTTTGTGCCCTTCGTGCAAAAGTACAAACCTGATGTTATTTGTTTGCAAGAAACAAAGGCAATGCAAGGCCAGGCCGAGATTGATTTGAAAGAATATGAGGAATATTGGCACTCAGCCACCAAAAAAGGCTACAGTGGCACGGCTATTTTTGTAAAAAAAGATATTGTGGTGCACTCGGTCGAGTTTGGTCTGCCTGAGGATATTGTTGAGGAATTTGATCTTGCGAGCGACGGGTATGGCGACCCAAATCAAGAGGGCCGCGTCATTGCGGTCGAGTTAGACGACTTTTTTGTCGTCACATCCTACACACCCAATGCAAAACCTGACCTTAGTCGCCTTGATCTCCGCTATAAAAAGTGGGACCCAGCGTTTTTGATGTACATGCAGCAGCTCGAGGAGAGTAAGCCTGTTATTTTTTGTGGTGACCTTAATGTGGCACACACACCAGACGACCTCGAGAACCCAAAGGCAAACGAGGGCGACCATGGCTACACCAAAGAAGAACGAGAAGGTGTCGATTTGATCATAAAAGCTGGGTTTATCGATTCGTTTCGGCTGTTTACTAAGGGAAATGGTCACTACACATGGTGGAGTAACTGGAGTAATGCCCGTGCACGCAACGTCGGCTGGCGCATCGACTATTTTTTTGTCTCTCGAGCACTCAAGGCACGTATCAAAAAAGCTTTTATCCTCCCCGACGTCATGGGTAGTGACCATTGTCCGGTTGTACTGGAATTAAAATAGTTTTAGATACAACAAAGCCTCGAAGAGGATGGAGTGTACTCGTCGAGGCTTACTGCTTTAACGATTTCGTGGATCAGCTTATGAACTAAACGAATATACGCTTTAATTCAAAAATATAAGTGAAGTTGATCGATTTTCGTACCGCTCAAATAAATTGAGCCGCGAAATCGCGGGAACATATGTATGCGCATACATATCGTTTACTGCAACACAGGGCAATGTTGAGCAAACTAATTTTTCGGCAAAGAACTCAGCTTCAAAAGAAATGTCGATCAACTTTTGGAAAAAGTTTAATCTTTAATTCTCTCGAGGTCTGAAGTAACTATACTCCACTCAAAGACATCGTAAAGGACATAAAAGACAAACGTGTGGATAACCTACTCGACTACGCGCAGGGTAGGTCTCAATCAACAAAATGTTTCTTACGAATTTCTTTTAAATCAGCTTCTTCTGCTTGGTCTTTCCGCTCTTTTCCTTCTTCACCTATCGTACGCAGTTCTTTGTCAGATAACTTCGCCAACTCCCCCACCCTTTTTTCTAGATATTCTTTTGTGTTGAGGGTTGGATCATCCAATATTTCTTCAAGCAACGCGTGTAATAGCCAGCCGATACGAGGACCTGGCTTCTCGTCTGTTGCGTCCATCACACCGGCGCCATCGAGCGCGAGCATCCCAACTGAAATTGGGTCTCGTAGAGCCTGATCTATCATCGCTTGGTATTTACGCAGCCTGAATGGTTGTTCCTTGGGCCTACCAGTGCCTATACGGTCGCATATGCGGAGTTTTACCAGGTCTTCGATGTTTTCCCTACCTACGTGGTTTACGATGCGCCTGACGGCAGATAGAGTGATTTTATCGGGGTCTGAAAAGAACATGTGCCAACGCACCAGTCTTTCGGCCTTATCTATCGTTTCACGTGAAAATTTGAGGTTCTCGAGAGCTTTTTTGGTCATACGCGCACCCACAACGTCATGCCCATGGAAGGTCCAATCGTTCTTCTCCTCTGAGCGCCGACGGCTCGTAGGTTTGCCTACATCGTGAAACAAGGCTGCAAGGCGGATATCGAAACTCCAATCTTTGTCTGCTGCATGCTGTAGTGCCCGTAGGTTGTGCTCAAACACATCGAAACTGTGAGCTTGGTTTTGCTCTATTCCTACCCCTTTCTCTATATCAGGAGCAATAAAGCGCAAAATACCTAAATCGCGGCATAATATAAGTGCTTTCATGGGCTGTGATGAGTTGAGGATGCGCACAAATTCATCACGTACGCGCTCTTTCGAGATCTTCTCGAGCTGCCCGGCGCACGTTCTCATTGCTTCTTTTGTGTTCGGCTCTATAGTGAAATTGAGCTCGGCTGCAATGCGTACGGCGCGCAATATACGCAGCGCATCCTCCTCGAAGCGCTCCTTCGGCTCCCCCACTGCGCGTAGTATCCCGTCTTTTATGTCCTTTATTCCGTTATATAAATCAAGCGTTTTTTTGCTTGTGGGGTTGTAGGCAAGGGCATTGATTGTAAAATCGCGACGTTTGAGATCTTCCTCGATATTCTGACTAAACACTACATTGTCTGGCCTGCGCGCGTCGCTGTACTTCCCTTCCAGGCGGTATGGAGTGATCTCGACTACCCTAAGCGATTCATCTGTCGTTTCGTCGTTTACCACGCCCACGGTACCAAACTCGTTGGTATAGAATGTGTTCTCAAATAAGGCCTGTATTTGCTCGGGATTTGCGTTGGTAGTGACATCCCAGTCTTTGGGAGTACGACCCAGGGAGAGGTCACGGACACATCCACCTACCACCCACGCCTCAAATCCCCCACCTTCAAGTGTGGATGTTATTCGTGAAACTTCCTCAGGTAGTTGGCTTGCGGACAGTTGCATGGCACAATCTTAGCACGCTCTCGTGGTGAAATGGATATCATGCCTGCCTTCGAAGCAGTTGTTGGGGGTTCGAATCCCTCCGAGAGCACACGTTCGACCTCGCTCAGTGCAAGCAAAAAAGTTTGTGGTATATTGGTTTGGAAAGCGGCCATAGTTTAGTGGTATGACGATTCCTTGCCAAGGAATAGATGGGAGTTCGATTCTCCCTGGCCGCACAAATATAGCCTTATAACAGAAAGTAAAAGACAGCAAACACAAGTCCTTACTATATGTTGCAGAAAAAGGTAAAAACCGAAAATCTGTGGATAACACTGGGGACATGTGCATTAAAGACAGACTTTTTGCCTAGAAATAAGGTCTTTGAAGGCTTTTTGGCCTTAAAATCACACAAAGTGTTTCTAAGGTGACATTATGCTAGATGGCGTTACACGTGAACCATTTGTAACCTATGGCCAAGACTCAAAAACGCGCAGCGGGTGATGTTGGAGAAGGGGTGGTGTGTAAATATCTTGAAAATAAAGGATATGTTGTGCTTGAACGTAACTATTGGAAACCGTGGGGCGAGATAGATATTGTGGCGCAAAAAGGAGATTGTTTGGTTTTTGTGGAGGTTAAGTCAGTTTCACGTGAACCGGTGGTAGGGGATTCACGTGAAACAGTGCGCCCAGAGGAGAATATGCACGAGGGCAAGGTGCGCAGATTGCATAGGGCCATACAGACGTATTTACTAGAAAGGAAGGTTCCTGAGGCACAACCCTGGCAAATAGATTTGGCGTGCGTCTATCTAAACTTGAAGACTCGCAAGGCGCGAGTAGAGTTATTTGAAAACATTGTGCTATAAAAGACACGTGGTAGAGTAACAGTATTCGGGGCGTAGTATACCGGTAGTACACCTGCTTTGGGAGCAGATAGACCGAGTTCGATTCTCGGCGCCCCGACACGTTGTGATATGGAAAGAATTACTCTGATTACAAAAGCCTCTGCGGATTATGAGCTTTTGGATTCGGGTATAGAATCCGCCCGACCGAATGTTGGTCATTCGGGTGGGGAGAAGCTAGAACGCTTTGGGAGCGTTATCTTGGCGCGCCCAGACCCACAAGCGCTGTGGGCTAAAACCGCCGAAGGCGGTTCGCCCGGCTCCTTGGAGCTTAGGGAAAAATGGCAAAAGGCTGACGGTAGATATGTGCGGCAGGGTAGAGAAGGGAAGTGGTTTGCTGATAATCTACCCAAGGAATGGGAGATTGGTTTTGGAGGGCTAACGTTTATCATTCGCCCCACGTCGTTTAAGCATACAGGGCTCTTCCCGGAGCAACTTTCGAATTGGGAGTGGGTAAAAGATATACTCCGCAAAAACCTTTCAGCACCTCACAAAAGCTCTTTGCTTCAGAGAGTTGAACCTGACTCTTCAGCAAAGACTTTTGTTCG
>CAZDPP010000018.1:7675-10481 GCA_964507495.1 uncultured Candidatus Saccharibacteria bacterium | reverse complement strand
CTTTTCCCAGAAGTCATAGAGGCGTACACAAATGCGTCCATTTTGGGTCGTGCGCAAAAAAATAAAAAAATAAAAGTAAAGACATATCAGATGCGTGATTTTGTCACCAACAAGTGGGGTAAGGTCGACGAGCGTCCCTATGGCGGTGGCCCCGGTATGGTGTTACAGGCAGAGCCCATACTCCGCGCAGTAGAGAAAATAAAGAAGGGTAAGAGAAATATAAAAGTACTTGTTACTGCTGCAGGCGGAAAAGAGTTTACCAACACCTATGCAAAAAGTCTGGCAAAGAAATATAAAGACGTCATCATTGTGTGCGGCCGTTACGAAGGGATAGACGCCAGGGTAAAAAAGATTTTGAAGGCTGAAGAGGTTTCTGTGGGTCCCTACATTTTAACCGGAGGTGAAGTGCCAGCACTTGCCATCATCGATGCTACTGCACGCCAGATCTCCGGCGTTTTGGGCACGTTTGAGTCGCTCGAGGAGGAGAGGGTGGCGTCGCATGAGATATACACACGTCCAGAAATTTTAAAACACAAAGGCAAACACTACGCTGTGCCCAAGGTGCTCCTCTCGGGCCATCATGCCAAGATGGACCTCTGGAAGGAAAAGAAACGCAGCAAGCCCGAATAGGGTTATTGCTAAATATAGAATAATATTGTATTGTAAAATCTGTTGTATGAATGGTGGAGGACAGGGTAATGGGTGATTCCACAAGAAGGACACTCGAGGATTTCTGCAAGGTCAATCCGCGTCCCGTTGTGGATGAGAAAGGAGAGTCTCTGCAGGCTTTGTTGGCTTGGAGGAAGGCTCGCGGAGAGTTTGCCAAAATGTACGACATCCCTCTTTTTGATAAGGGGGGTGAGCCCCGGAACGCCGCCGCATGGGCGATGGTGACCCGCTGAAGTGCCCCGCTGCCATTGGTAGCGGGATTTTTTATACACAGGTAAAACTTGCTTTTTTATATATTTAATTTATAATATTTTCAGACTTCGCTCGTCATCAACAGCGGCCCAAAGAGGTCGTACAAAAAGGAACTCACCCAATGAGACAAACAGCTGCTGCGCTCAAACTGGTACCGGGGCTGAGCGCGTCTCAACCCGATGTCTATCGGGCTCTTCAGGGCATGCTCGCCCTCGACACACGGATCCTCTGCGAGGACGCGTCGCGCCTTGGTGGCCTCGATCTCATTACTTGCAGGAAAGGTGAGGAAGAGATTGCCGTCCGGGTTACCCCGGCCGAAACACGTGAGGATCTTTGGATCTTTCATGAGTTGCTCAAAAAGTGTTTGTCTGCGGCGCACGTCGAAGATTTCGATTTTCTGGAGCGCAACGCTGCAGGCCTGTATGTGGGAGGTCGGCATATCCGATATATGCCGTTCTTGGCTCGCGCCGAGAGTGGCGCCCCTGTGGCAGCCTATGCTGGGTTCCTGGCTGAGTTGCCGCGAGGTCGTTCGGTGTTTATGGGCTGTTATGCCGTCACGCGTGAGGAGTGGCGCGGCTTCGGCATCATGCAACTCCTGTTCATGAAGGCGCTGTATCAGGCGGCGCTTCAGTCAAGCCAAGAGGGGCTTGCACTTGTTGCTGTCGGCGGCGACTCCACCGACGCCTCTCGCTCAACGTGGGAAGCGCTTGGGAGAATGAATGTCTACATCTTTAATGAAGTTGAGCGTTTGTACGTAAGGATCCCTTACGTCGAACCCTCGTTGTTCTTCGACTCGGTGACGGGTCTGCCCACGGGGGGTGGCGCACAAGCGCTTAACCTCATGGTTCGACCTTTCGGCGTCGAGGTGACGGCAGAGTTGTTGCTCGACATGGTTCGGGCATCATACGACTTCTCTCGGGAGGCACGAGGGAGAGATGATTTCGCGACGTCGGAGGCTTACAAAACCTACTTGAGGCATTTTGAAGACTTGCTCGCAAACTTCCAAGCAGGTCTCAATCGCCGGGGGTCTTTGGTGCGGCTTTCAACTCGGCGTCGTGCTGAGCTTGAGGCCAAAGGTTTTCGGTTCCAGGGCTAGGGCATCAGCCAAACAGAGTCTGCGCAGTTGCGCGGACTCTTTTCTTTTTATACATCTCTCTTTAAAGAGAGAACGTTTCAAACTGAGGGTTACCCGATTGCGGTTCAAGTGCGATTTTTAATGTCTTCATAGGTAAGTTCATAATCAAACTTGCTATGGTCCCTGTTGGTATGTCGCCTGGATCTTCTGCTAAGAAGTCGCGACAGAGCATGCCGTGTCCAGCGCTTCTATCAAGGAGTAGTTTTGTGGCGGCAGCTTCGTTTTGCTCCTCTACCTGAGCCAGTGCGTCGTTTGCGTGTGCGTATCGCGCAAGTGAGTTATGCAAAAATCCTTCGCCGGCTTCGGAGACATTCTCTGTTCCACCTAAGTAATGGTTGGTATGAGCCATAGCAGCACCTTGTAGTGGCAAGGCACTGACAGTGGCTCCAGAGAGCTCAAAGTCTGTCGCTCTTCCTGATGCGTCAGCCAGCATGATGTTGCCGCTCGTGCCCACCCAGCTACTTGATGACAGTAGTGCGTGCGCCTCATCGAACGATCCGGCCTCGAGTGTTGCTCGCAAGAGTGCGTGGATGGGAACTCCGGTTAATGCGTGTGCGGGGTAGAGGTAGTTAAACGCCACCCCAAAACCAGCCGAAGACATGCCGACTTTCCCAAGCATTCCTGCTTCGGTAAAAGTGAGTAGTGTGCGGCCGTTTGGGAGCGTGATATGTAAAAGTACCGTCTTGTCCTTTGAAGGTTCTGACCAATCCCAATTTTCAAATAGGAGGCCCGTGTCTTTAAAGAAAAAGG
>CAZDPP010000018.1:7249-7665 GCA_964507495.1 uncultured Candidatus Saccharibacteria bacterium | reverse complement strand
TACATGTAACCATGTATTTACAAATTTATGTCCGGTTGCGCACTCGCTTTGCGCAATATCGTTGAGGCTAAGGAGTTCTGTCCGGGCATTAAGCATGTAGATGTAGTCGGGTGCGACATTGGCGCCCTCAGCGATGCCGTCCATCTCTTCTACAAACTCCGGCCTAAAAGCCGCTATCTTTTCTGTACACGCTCGCGCCTGAGCACGCAACGTATCGTCGTCGAGCTTGAGTAATGTCTTATAAAAAGCGATATTTTGGACAATAAGCTCTTTTACGGCTATGCCGTGGGCCAGTCCGCGCTCTTTGGGAGTACCGCTGAGCTCGATAACAGGGAATTGGTGTGTATGTTCCATACGGTAATTATACAACACTTGACGGCCCAACGCGGGGGAGTATACTTATATACGAAACCAAG
>CAZDPP010000018.1:2549-7239 GCA_964507495.1 uncultured Candidatus Saccharibacteria bacterium | reverse complement strand
GGGCATTCTGGAGCACGGCTCCAGAATAGAGTGAGTTTTGAGTGCTAGGGGTTTCGAAAAAATACATAGGCATTAGGATCTTTAGCTCGGATATTCTGGGCAGAGGAGTGTTTTGCGCACTCGCTCTTTTTGCGTTTTGTAGGTGAGAGTGTTCGTAGTTTTTTCATCAGACAGCCGGGCGTTTTGCCCTCATTAGTAACAGAAGCAAAGTGTACGTTGCCCGCGGTCACTTATTAGTAAGTCACTATACATATGCGTGAACAAAAGTTTTTTAGCCGGTTCCGTGCCCCTCGCGTCCCGACCCCCAACCTTGTTGCCGCACAAGTCGACTCGTTTGATCTCCTTCTTAAAGACGGAGTCAAAGAGATCTTCAAGGAGTTTACTCCCATCAAGGATTACTCAGGTAAAAAGTTTGACCTCGAGTTTGTAAAGATAGAACTTGGTGAGCCTAAGTTTGATGAGCACTATGCAAAGGCGCAAAAAATGTCACTCGACATCCCCTTGCGCGCCATCATCCGCTTGAAGAACAAAACTCAAGGGACTGAAAAAGAGCAAGAGATATTCTTGGCTGATGTGCCTTTGATGACCGACCACGGAACGTTCATCATCAATGGCGTTGAGCGCGTTATCGTGCCACAGCTCGCACGTTCGTACGGCGTTTTCTTTACTGCCGACGAAGTAAAAGGCAAACGTCACTTTGGTGCCAAGATTATTCCATCGCGCGGCGCATGGATTGAGATCGAGGCAGACGCCGAGGGACAACTTCAAGTGCGCATCGACCGCAAGCGCAAATTCCCCGCGACGTCGCTACTTCGAGTGCTTGGTGCGCACACAGACGACGATCTTAAGGCTCTATTTGCAAAATCAGAATACGGTAAGGCGTGGGTAGAGGCTTCAATCGAGAAAGATCCAGCAAAAAACGTTGAAGATGCCTATGTCGAGATCCATAAACGTCTCCGCGATGGCGACCTAGCCACTGCTGCCAACGCTCGTGAGTACATTAATTCTATTTTTAGCGAAGAGCGTTACGACCTCTCTCGTGTTGGTCGCTATCGTTTTAATCAACGCTTCAACAAATCTCTTGATGAGAAAGAGGTAACACGCAAAACTCTTTCACTCGAGGATTTGGTGATGGTACTCGACCACGTGCTTGTGCTCGAGAATGACCCTGAGGCGATGGAGGACAACATCGACCACTTGGGTTCTCGTCGTGTGCGCTATGTAGGTGAGATGCTCCAACAGCGCCTCCGCGTGGGACTCACCCACATGAAGCGCAATATTCAAGATCGCATGTCGACTATTGATACCGATGCGGTATTGCCACAGCAATTTGTAAATCCTCGTCCACTCCAAGCACGTATTAAAGAATTTTTCACCACCAACCAGCTCTCACAGTTCATGCAGCAAGAGAATGCTCTGACCGAGCTCGAGCACTTGCGTACACTCTCGGCGTTGGGTCCAGGAGGGCTTACCCGCGAGCGCGCAGGCTTTGAGGTGCGCGACGTGCATCCATCGCACTATGGACGCCTCTGCCCGATACACACTCCTGAAGGCCCAAACATCGGCCTTATTTTGCGTCTCTCAACATTTGCCCGACTCAATGAGTTTGGCATGATAGAAACCCCATACATTCGCGTTACGAAAGGCAAAGTAACGGGTGAAGTTGTATACCTCAATGCAGCAGAAGAAGAGAAGCAAATAATCGCACACGGCGCAACCAAGGTGGCCGACGACAATACGATAATTGAAGATATGGTGGAAGTGCGCCTCAATGGCTCACCGACGCGTATGCCGCGAGACGAGGTCAATTACATCGATGTTGACCCAGCACAGCCATTCTCGATTGCAACATCGATGATTCCATTCCTCGAGCACGACGACGCAAACCGCGCACTCATGGGCTCGAACATGCAGAAGCAAGCAACGCCTTGTATTGTGCCCGAAGCTCCACTTGTGGGGACCGGTATGGAGGAGCGTGCTGCAAAAGACACAGGCCGACTTATCTATGCAAAAGAAGAGGGTACAGTTGTACAGGCAGATGGTAAGCGCATTATTGTAAAAAATTCTAAAGGCAAAGACACGGAGTATCCACTCGTCAACTTTGTGCGCACTAACGGCTTTACAGTCCTCCATGGCCGCCCAGCAGTCTCGGTTGGAACCCGCGTAAAGAAGGGTGATTTGTTGGCTGACACCTCAACATCAGACAACGGACAACTGGCACTTGGTCAGAACGCGCTTGTGGCATTTATGTGTTGGTCAGGTGCCAACTACGAAGACGCTATCATCATCTCTGAGCGCATGGTGAAGAATTCGAAATTTGCCTCAATCCACATCGAGGAGTTTGTCTGCAATGTGCGCGATACAAAGTTGGGACCTGAAGAAACTACTCACGATATCCCCAACGTCTCTGAGACAAAACTCCGCAACCTTGATGAAGATGGTGTCATCCGCACAGGATCCGAAGTGCGTCCTGGCGACATCTTGGTTGGTAAAATTACACCAAAAGGTGAGACTCAACTTACCCCTGAAGAGCGTTTGCTCCGCAGTATCTTTGGAGACAAAGCACGTGATGTAAAAGACTCAAGTTTGCGCATGGAGAACGGCAAGCGCGGCCGCATCATTGGTGTCAAAGTATTTTCGCGTGAAGCAGGGCACCAACTCGAAAGTGGCATCATTAAGCGTATCCACATCGAAATCGCGCAACTCCGCACTGTGTCTGTGGGTGATAAATTGGCTGGACGCCACGGCAACAAGGGAGTTATTTCGCGCATCTTGCCGGAGGAAGACATGCCCTATATGGAAGATGGTCGCCCAGTTGACGTTATCTTGACTCCACTTGGTGTGCCGTCGCGTATGAACCTCGGACAAATTCTTGAACTCCACCTCGGTTTAGCTGCAAATACACTCAACTATCAAGCTATTTGCCCACCGTTTGCGGGCGCAACTGACGCTGAGATCCGCGGCGAGCTTAAAAAAGCTGGCTTCAACGAAAATGGCAAAATGAAATTGTACGATGGTCGTACAGGCGAAGCTTTTGAGCAAGACATTGCGGTTGGATATATGTACATCCTCAAACTCCACCACATGGTCGAGGCTAAGATCCACATGCGCTCAATCGGACCATACTCTCTTATTACTCAGCAACCACTCGGCGGTAAGGCGCAAGGTGGCGGGCAGCGTTTCGGCGAGATGGAAGTGTGGGCGCTCTTGGGCTACGGTGCGGCCTACACCCTGCGCGAGATGCTCACTATTAAATCAGACGACATCTCTGGCCGTTCTGCCGCGTTTGACTCTATTGTCCGCGGTGAGCGCATCAGTCACCACTATGCACCAGCATCGTTTAACGTGTTATTGCACACATTGCGTGGTTTAGCGCTCGATGTTGAACTCATGCGTGGCAACAGTGCGGTCATGAATTCTCGTAAAACTCCAGGTGCTGAGGTGTCAGAATTTGACGCTGTGCGCATCCGCCCAGCAAGCCCTGAGAAAATCCTTGAGTGGTCACATGGCGAGGTTACAAAACCTGAGACAATCAACTACCGAACACAACGACCAGAGAAAAACTCTCTGTTTGATGAAAAAATCTTCGGACCCGAGAAAGACTATGAGTGTTACTGCGGCAAATATCGCGGCATTCGCTACAAGGGTATAACTTGCGAGAAGTGTGGTGTGGAGATTACTCGTGCCATTGTGCGCCGTGAGCGTATGGGGCATGTTGATCTGGCAGTCCCTGTGGCGCACGTGTGGTTCCTTCGTGCGATACCATCACGTCTCTCTATGGTGCTCGGTATTTCAGGTGGCGACCTCGAGAAAGTGGTCTACTTTGCGGGCTACATCATCACACAAGTTCATAAAGCTGAAAAAGAACGCATTACGCAAGAACTCGAAAGCGAGTACAAGGCAAAACTCAAAAACCTCCAAGACGAAAAGTCGAAAGACAAAATGAAAGAATTGTTCTTGGAAGCTAAGCGCGATATTGATGCGATCGAGATAGGTGCAGTACTCGATGAGCCAAAATATCATCGCTATATCATGAAATATGGTGCGATGTTTGAAGCAGGTATCGGTGCTGAGGCGATGTATAACCTCTGCAAAAATCTTGACCTCAAGGTGATGGCGCAAGATACAGAAACAGCACTTGTTAAGGCTGGTGCCGCTGAGCGCGAGAAGCTTGGTAAGCGACTCTCGATCTTGCGCGGTATGATCCGTGCGAATGTCCGCCCTGAGTGGATGTTCCTCACACGCATCCCAGTTATCCCACCAGGACTTCGTCCTATGGTTGCGCTCGATGGTGGTCGCCACGCGACATCAGATGTCAACGACCTTTATCGCCGCGTTATCAACCGCAATAACCGTCTCAAAAAACTTCTCGAGATCCACGCACCAGATGTGATTCTGCGCAACGAGAAGCGTATCTTGCAAGAGGCAATCGACGCGCTCATCGATAACTCTATCCGCCACGGTGGTGCGGCGTTTTCTGCAACTACCCAAGCACGCACGCGCCCACTGAAGTCGCTCTCGGACAACCTCAAGGGCAAGCACGGCCTCTTCCGCCAAAACTTGCTTGGTAAGCGCGTCGACTACTCGGGCCGTTCGGTCATTGTCGTAGGACCTGAACTCAAACTCAATCAGTGTGGTTTGCCAAAACATATGGCACTTGAACTTTTCCGACCATTTGTAATTGGTAAAC
>CAZDPP010000018.1:0-2534 GCA_964507495.1 uncultured Candidatus Saccharibacteria bacterium | reverse complement strand
TCTTGAGAAAGAGCTTGCGTACAACATCCGCGGAGCCGGCCGTCTTATCGACGAAGGAGTGCCAGAGGTATGGGCAATACTTGAAGACGTTATTCGCGACAAGTACGTATTGCTCAACCGCGCACCAACACTCCACCGCCTCGGTATACAAGCTTTCCAGCCGATCCTTATCGAAGGTAACGCGATCCAACTGCACCCACTTGTGTGCCCAGCCTTTAACGCAGACTTCGACGGCGACCAGATGGCCGTACACGTACCACTATCGCCTGAGAGTCAGTCTGAAGCGCGTGAAATAATGTCGGCGACCAAGAACATCCTCAAGCCTGGTAACGGCGAGATCGTGGCTGTGGCTAAGCTCCTCGATGTCCTCCTTGGTTCGTATTGGATGACCAAGGAAGTTGCGGGTATGAAGGGCGAAGGTCTTGCATTCCCAAATCCAAACAGTGCTATTTTGGCCTACGACTATGGTCGTGTTGGATTCCAAGCAAAAATAAAAGTACTCCCATCAGAAAAAGAGAAGTACGCGGCGTTCGGTGGACAGATCTTCGAGACCACTGTCGGCCGACTCCTCTTCAACACAGTGTTCCCAAGTGATTACCCGTTCATCAATACTCCGATTGACAAGAAGGCACTCTCGAAATTGCTTGAAGACTTGGTAACTCGCTACGGACTAGAAAAAATCCCAGAAATCCTTGACCGTGTGAAGACATTCGGTTTCCGTTATGTGACACAATCAGGAATCACATGGTCGCTCGACGACATCCAAGTACCAAAAGAGAAAAACGAAATCGTTGAGCGTGCGGAAGCAAAATCAGCAGATATCGTCAAACACTGGCAAGACGGTCTATTGTCTGAGGAGGAGCGTTATCGCATGAACATCGAGATCTGGCACGGCGCAAAATCTGAAGTCGAGAAATTGATGCCGGGTACGCTTATGGTAAACGGTCCCGTGTCAGACATGCTCCGCTCGGGTGCTCGCGGGTCGGTTGCGCAGGTAACGCAGATGGCAGGTATGAAAGGTCTCATCGCCTCAACAACAGGGGAGGCAATTGAGTTCCCAATTACCAAGTCGATGAAAGAAGGTTTGACTCCGCTTGAGTACTTCATCACGACGCACGGCTCACGAAAAGGACTCTCCGACACTGCCCTTAACACCGCAAAAGCCGGATACCTTACTCGTCGACTCTTCGATGTGGCACAAGATGTAGTGGTGACTGAAGATGAGTGCGGTACCAAAGCAGGGCTCACTATCCGTCGCGAGTCAGCTTCGGGTATCGGCACTTTCTTGGCAGTCAATATCGCCGGCCGCTTCTTGGCAGCTGATGTTGAAGTAGATGGAAAAGCTGCATACAAGAAAGGTCACTTTATAACTACTGCAGATGCTAAGAATATCGAAGACCTCGGAGTAAGTTCTGTATACGTTCGCTCACCAATTGCCTGCGAAGCGGGACGAGGTGTATGTGTACACTGCTACGGCGCCGACCTTGGCACCATGAAGCCAGTTGCGCTCGGCGAAGCTGTAGGAACTGTGGCAGCTCAAGCGATCGGCGAACCAGGAACTCAATTGACTATGCGTACTTTCCACGCAGGAGGTGCGGCATCGGTTGGTGGCGACATTACCCAAGGTCTGCCTCGTGTTGAGGAAATATTCGAGCGCCGTGCACCACGCAATCCTGCAGTTATTGCGACTGTCTCAGGTGAGGTGATCGAAGTGAAGGATGATGGAAAAGAGAAAGTTATCATCATCGCCCCTGACCTCGAGTATCGTGGTAAGGGTAAAAAAGAGACTATTGAGTACGAAGTAAACCCACGCCGCGTACCGGCTGTAAAAGTAGGACAGCGCGTCGAGAAGGGTCAATTCCTCACTGACGGCTCTGCTGATCTCTCTGACCTCTTCAAATATTCAACAAAAGAAAAAACACAAGAGTATATTATCTCGGAGGTTGTAAAAATCTACGAACTTCAGGGAGCAAGTATCTCGGCCAAGCACTTGGAAACTATTGTACGACAAATGTTCTCACGCGTACGTGTGGTCACCCAAGGTGGTACCGAATTCTCGACAGGAGATGTGGTGAGCCAGAGCGACCTCTCGGACGCAAGTGACAAAGCTCAGACAGAGAATGGCGACCGTGCAACGAGCGAGCCGCTTGTCATGGGAATCCTCGATGTGTCGCTCTCGCGAGCAAGCTTCCTTTCGGCGGCATCCTTCCAAAACACAACACGCATGCTCATCCGCGCATCGATGTATGGAAGTGTCGACTACCTCGAGGGACTCAAAGAGAACGTCATCATCGGCCGCCTTATCCCTGCGGGAACCGGCTTCCTTGGGTCGCCTAAACAAAAATTGGTGGCAAAGTTTGGCCCAACAAATGTCCCCGACAGTACGGTTAAAAAGGATATTGCATAAACAAGAAAAATAGCAAAACAGAAAACCCGAGACACAAGTCTCGGGTTTTCTTGTAAACAGCTATAATCTCCATATGGACTCACAGGTGCAGGAAATAAAAGACAAGCTCTCGATAAACGAGGTGGTG
>CAZDPP010000017.1:5449-10501 GCA_964507495.1 uncultured Candidatus Saccharibacteria bacterium | reverse complement strand
GATACGGTTAGCAGGGTTCATGGTCGTCTCCCACAACTCTTCCGGGTTCATCTCACCTAGACCTTTATAACGCTGGATACGGATACGTTCCTTACCTTTAGTTTTAGTAGTGGGAGCGTCGGGCATTTCTTCTTCTGCCTCAGCAGCTTCATCCGACTCACCTTCCTCGAGTACTTGATCGGCGTCTTTGCCAAGTACGCGCATCTTCTCTTCGTCAGAGTAGACATATTGTACGTCCTTACCGCGCTTGATTTTGTAGAGCGGTGGTTGTGCGATGTAGACAAACCCTCCTTCTATGATGGGGCGGAAATGGCGATACAAAAGAGTAAGTAGGAGTGTGCGGATGTGTGCTCCATCAACATCGGCATCGGTTGCGATAATAATTTTATGATAACGTAGTTTTTCTATATTAAAAGTCTCGCCAATTGCAGTACCTAGTGCAACCACCAAGTTTTTGATTTGCTCAGAGGCAAGCATTTTGTCCAAACGCGCACGCTCGACGTTGAGAATTTTTCCGCGCAAAGGAAGTATCGCTTGGAAGCGGCGCTCACGCCCTTGCTTGGCTGAACCTCCCGCAGAGTCTCCCTCTACCACAAACAACTCCGACTCTGAGGCGTCTTTGCTTTGGCAATCGGCAAGTTTGCCAGGTAAGGTCATCCCCTCGAGGGCACCCTTGCGCAACACGGAATCCTTGGCGGCTTTCGCAGCTTTGCGAGCCTTCAGTGCCAATACTGCTTTTTGTACAATACCACGTGCGTCATCTGGATTTTCTTCCAGAAACTCATTAAACGCCTCAGCAAACACAGACGCGACCGCGCCTTGCGCCTCGACACTGCCGAGCTTACCTTTGGTCTGGCCCTCAAACTGGATCTCACGCAACTTGACCGACACGACAGCAGTGAGTCCTTCGAGTACGTCGTCGCCTGTAAAATTCTCTTCACTCTCTTTTAGGATACTACTCTTGCGACCATATGCATTGAGTGTGCGGGTGAGCGCAGTGCGGAAACCGGTAATGTGAGTACCGCCCTCATGGTTGTAGATATTGTTTGCAAATGGGAAGACGCGCGAGGCAATATCATCAGCATACTGCAGTGCAATCTCAACAGCCACACCATCTTGCTCTTTTTCTATATAAAATATGTTTTTGTGTGCCACCTTATGGTAGCGATTATGGAACGAGATAAGCGAACGCAAACCTCCTTCAAAATAAAAAGATTGCGATGGGCAATTTGTCAGAGTGTGTCGGACAAACAACTCTTCCCCTACAGTGGGGAGTTTTTTTACACTGTCACGCGCGTCTATTATGGTAATACGCAAGCCCTTGACCAAGTATGCTTGCTCGCGTAAGTGGGAGACGATTTTATCGAAGTCATAATTAATACCCGCAGTAAAAATCTCGGCGTCAGCTATGTAGGTAGTAACTGTGCCGTGTAGCTTGGATGACCCAAGCTTTTTGACTGCAGCTTTTTTCTTGCCTTTCGCATACTCCTGCATGTAGACCCCACCATCGCGGTGCACCTCGACACACAAATCGGTCGAAAGTGCGTTTACAACAGATGCACCCACGCCATGGAGACCACCAGAGACTTTATATCCTTCGCCGCCGAATTTTCCTCCCGCGTGAAGCGTGGTCATAATAGTCTCAAGCGCCGAGACTTTGGTTGCCTTATGCACATCAACTGGAATGCCGCGGCCGTTGTCGGCTACACGAATAGCTTTGTTTGGAAGGAGAATGACTTCAATATCATTAGCAAAACCACCCATCGCCTCATCGCGTGAGTTATCGAACACCTCCCAGATAAGGTGATGCAGGCCGTCTGGACCTGTGGTGCCAATGTACATGCCCGGACGGCGGCGAACCGCCTCGAGCCCCTCAAGGACCGTAATATCGGCTGCACTATATGATGTTTTTTTCTCTTTTTCAGCGGCCATGTATACCTCTAGTATACCAAATTTCTACCGTATCTCAAAGCCCGCGCTTGCTAAAATAGTGCTTATTTGAGCCATAATTTTATTGACCTCGTCCTCGACAAGCGTCCTGCTGGATGATTGGAATACAAGACGAAAGGCAAGCGATGTGCGACCCTCTTTTTCAAACTGGTCAAATAGATCAATACGCACGAGCAAATCCCCCGCCTCTTGTTCGATTGTTTTTTGCACCCCAACAGGCTCGGTATTATGTGGCACCCAGATAGCGATATCGCGCACAATGTAGGGATATTTTGAAAAAGTTTGATATCGCTCGGTTGTCGAAAGTGGAAGATTTTCTGGCATAGTATCCACGGGTTCAAGTAGCTGTTCAGTGGCTTTTTGCTTTTCAGAAATAGTACCGACCAATGTCGTTTCTTTTCCGTCTTTCCAGACGACACCAATTTCAAACAATTTAATTTCTTTGAGCCCTAACAACTCTTTATTGGGAATATTTTTCTTGAGAGCCTCGGTCAGACTATCAAGAAGGGTGGTTCGTAAATACGGACGCACACCATCAACCTTGTTTAACACAACCCGCTCTCCTTTGTCTGCAAATACACTAGTAAAGACTTCTGAATATCCTTGTTCAACTAATCGCGCTCTTGCACTCTCTGCTGCAGAAAAATTTCGGTTCATTTCTACCTCCTTCTCAAACGGAGGAAGTGGTGTAGCTGCAACCTTGTCATAACCAACAATACGCCCAACCTCCTCAACCAAATCCTCTGGTCCACCAGCCGGCGGATATAGGTCGAGTCGCTCAAGGGGCACCACCACCTCAAACACCCCACCCTCCTCTTTGTAGCTAAATCCGAGTCGCACAAAGACATCAGCTACTTCGGCCACCGTGAGTTGCGTGCCCAATACATTATTAATTTTCTCGACTGAGACAGTTATAGAAGCACTTTTTTGCGGCTGTGGATATGCATCAACAAATCCCGCAACCTCTCCACCGGCTATTTCTTGTATAAGTTCGACGACCGCACACATACCGAGCTCTGCCAAATAAGGCGAAAGTTGCTGCTCGAAACGAGCTGAAGCATCCGTGCGGAGTTTAAGCATCTGCGAACCTTTGCGGACAGTGACACCATCAAATGTTGCTGACTCGATTATGATATCCTGCGTCTCTTCATCGACACGATCAGCTTCGCCCCCCTTGATGCCCGCAATACCCACAGGTCGGTCGGCAGCAGTAATGACAAGCATCGATGGTTTGAGATCATACACCTTCTTGTCCAAAGCCTCCAGCTTTTCGCCTTCGCGAGCCAGCCGTACACCTATATCCAGACTTCCAAGCCTTTTTGCATCAAACGCATGTAGCGGCTGCCCTATACTGAACATCGTGACATTTGTTGCATCTACAACATTGTTAATCGGACGCTGACCCATACTCACAAGAAGATCTTGCAACCATTGTGGTGAAGGTCCTATTTTTACACCCTTAATATGCGCGGCGATATACCGTTTACAGAGGTTGGGATCTTCGATGGTCACTTTTACTTCATCAGTCTTCTTAGAGATATCGAAATTTGAGACGAGCGACGATTGTCTGAGCGGCAGTTTTAATATTGCCGAAAGTTCTTTGGCGATACCTCTGTGCGAAAGCGCGTCATGCCCGCGGTTTGGGGTGACCTTGACATCAAGCACGTCGTCGCCCCCCTCACCAACTGGCAGATGTTCTATCCCATCGATCTCAAACGCATGAAAAGTAAGTGCGTCAGCCAACACATTAACCTCTGGAAGAGGCGCATCAAAAAATTTGTCTAGCCAGAGTTTTGAGATTTTCATGAGTAGTCTGTAGACACTAGGTGTCTACACATTAGAATTGATTGATAAAGCGTAGATCGGCTGAATGCATGAGGCGAATATCATCAATCGCCCAACGCAAAAGTGCGAGGCGGTCGAGCCCCATACCAAACGCAAAACCTTGGTACTTCCCAGGGTCAACGCCTGCGTTTTTGAGCACATTAGGGTGTACCATACCCGCCCCCATCATCTCTATCCATTTATTTTTTAGTTTGTCGGGAACATTGTCTCCCACAAGACGCATATCGACCTCAACGCCGGGCTCAACAAACGGAAAAAAACTTGGACGGAATCGCACTTCTACCTTAGCTCCTTTGAATAATTCTTTAAAAAACTGCTCAAGCGTGCCCTTGAGGTGGCCAAGGGTGATATCCTCACCCACCACAAGTCCTTCAAGTTGGAAAAACTCCGCCTCATGAGTCATATCGGTCGCTTCATTTCGAAAAGCTCGTCCTGGATTTATCATGCGATATGGTGGGAGTACATTTTTTTTCATCTGCTCTTCCATATAGCGGATTTGCACAGGGCTCGTGTGTGTACGCAACACCATTTCTTTTTCATCTTTAATAAAAAACGTATCTTGCATGTCGCGAGCCGGGTGGTCTTTTGGGACGTTGAGTGCGTCGAAGTTATACCACTCACTCTCGATAAGAGGTCCCTCAGCGAACGCAAAACCCATGCGCGAAAATATCTGGTTTGCCTCGCGAATAAGCGAAGATATAGGGTGGAGATGGCCTTTCGGCGTCTGTGTCATAGGAGCCCAGTATACCTAGAAACCGTCTATTTGGTAAAGCGTGCTGGCATCTTTAATAAGAAGCGAATCCCCTAGCAAACGAAACTGCGCACCTGGGCGCAAGTAAAGCGGTACCGTGAGCGGCGTTGGACGCACATCTATTTCAGCTAAATATATTCCTGATTCTTTTGTGGTATATACAACACCCCCACCCCAAAAACGTGCGTAAGTTATAGTCTCTTTTCCTTTTTTCAAATACAAATCATGTACGCATGATAGTGGCTTAATGCACAACACACTCGGTATGGCTGAGGTGCTCTGCGACCAATGCACATGAGCATCGCCACCAGAGACAAACAGCTCAAAACCACCTTGAGTGTCGTCGGGCAATACTCGAGTGGTCGTTGCTGTCTTGGTAGTTTTTGCCGGAGAAAATAGAGCAAGATTAGCATCGTACTGCGTAGGCAACACAGCCCTTGTCGTAGAAGAGGTACTCGTTGTAGTACCGCGCACTAAGCGTACTAGCTCTATTTGTTGCGGCACCA
>CAZDPP010000017.1:0-5439 GCA_964507495.1 uncultured Candidatus Saccharibacteria bacterium | reverse complement strand
CAAAAGTGCGCGCACGTCGGTCACAATACCCGACACAACCACAAGAGTGCGATACCATGGATACGAGCCATCGCGCGATACATGTACTGCGTAGGAACCGCTTGATAAATTGTCGATATAAAAACCTCGATTAAATAGCCCCGTCGTCCCCTTTTCTTCACCATTAAGAGACACTGTGGCACCCGAGGTAGGCACTGACACATACACGCCACCCGTCGGAACCAATGAGCCACCAAACTCACTAAAGCGATAGCCGATGGCATAGAAAATCGCAATCGGAATAGACACAAAAAATATGATGATAAAAACGCCGAGATAGACCATGCGAGTACGTCTTGAAAGCGCTTTCATATCTATAGTGTATAGCGACTTTTGATTAGAGAGTAGTCTCTGTGCGTGCCTTAGGTGTTACCCAAAAGCCCATATAGCGACCAAACATAAGACGAGCTTGGGTTTCTAATCCTGGAAGAGCGCTGAATAATATCATAGTGACAGGCACTAGTGCCCATTGCACCACCATAAGCACACTTTTCTTCCATGTATATTTTTCGGGGCGTTGTGGGATGAGATACATACAAAAAATAGCTGAAAAAATGAGCCCAACGAGAGCGATAGTGAGCGATGTCTTTGCCACTATAGGCAAATTGTACGATAGCACTGTGGCATTAAAAGCGTGTCCACCCACAATAAGTGGCATCCATCCGACTAAAAATAAGATGAGTGGGTTTGTCGCCAAGGACCAAAACCCTTCAAGTTGGATACCGATAGCACGGAGCCCTTTAGCTCGTGGGATTTTTTTATCTTTAATGACGTTAAATATAATGTACGGCACGTTCTCAACCCCCCACGTCCAGCGGCGGTGCTGTTTGTATAGATTAACCACAGTCTCCCACCAACTGGAGGCGACATTTGCATCCATTGAAACTGGGTACGAGAGCGGCACGACTTCGTAGTCCCCATGGTGATGGATAAATAAATTCCAATAGATACGCGAGTCTTCAGAGACGATATTACTTTGCCAATAACCCGCTTCGTGTAATGCCTTAAATGACAGTGAGTGCGAGGAAAAAGTTGCCAACTTTTCAGGACGCTCTTGTTGGATCATCTGCCAAAATGTCGACGAATATGCTAATACACGAGAAAGAGTTGGTGCATGCCAAATATTATTGTTATACAGAGGCACGGGCTGAAATGACGTATGGTGTGGGCGCTCGGCGGTCAAAAAATGCCACGTAAGGCAATTGAAATAATCAGGATACACAACAGTATCGACATCGAAAGCGGAGACGATGACATCTTCATACGGCAGATTATATTTGTCGAGTATGCGTGTGCGCGCCTCGCGCGCTGCATAGGAGATATTTGAACCCTTACCAGCCAACTCGCCTGGAGTGTTGCCTGGGTGGATAGTCACAATGCAATCAAGGAAATTAGAACCGAACTCCGCACGTGCGCGCTCAGCAACCGCACGCGCCTCGTGTCCTGCCCGCTCTTCGGCTGCAATTACAACCGCAATACGTTTAGTGTTGCCGTTTGCCTGTACGAGCCCTCGCATACTTTCAAAAAGTACAGAGTAATTTTCCTTATAGAAAGGAAATATGACGAGATGTGTAAGATGATCGGTTTTAAAGACCTCAAGCGCCTTACCCCAGTCAAGGCGCATATTGTGGCGGATACGCGCAAAATTATGCCGTAGATGAACCGACAGATAGAGTGTTTTGAGCAACCAATAAATAGAAAAAGCAATCGTAAAATACGCGGCCCATGCAGGCACCACAAACGAAAGTACGATAAAAAATGCAAGTGTTCCAAACGATAAGAAACCTGGCACTATTTCGAGCACACGATAGAGAAATCTATTCCAACCCACAAGATCGCGCGCGGAGGAGACGTGGAGATACGGATTTTTTTGTTCCATATTGTGGAGCCAGCAGGAGGACTTGAACCCCCGACCAACGCTTTACAAAAGCGCTGCTCTACCAACTGAGCTATGCTGGCTTCTACTTCGTATGCGTTTTAATACGCATACGACTTGTTTTGATCAACTTCTTTTTGTGCTCTGCCACCTCTCGCAGAAACACCGACACCTCCCCCATGCCGCGGCGTGCGTCTGTCTTGTGGCGCACCACATAGAGGGTGCGTTCAAGCCAGCGCTCAGCATGCAACACGAGATAGGCACTCGCACGATGGACCATACTGCGAATCATACGCACCACACGCTCAGTATACGAGACAAGTAGACGAGGTAAGGCGTGCTCAATCCACATCAAAACCTGGTGGAAAAAATTCCCAAGTTGTGGACGCACACGGGCACCAAGAATACCGCCTGTAGTGAGTTCCCAGCGTTTAACTCCAATCAAAGACATGAGGCCTAGGATTGAAAAAAGGAGCGTTATGGTGAAAAAAAGCACCATCTAAGTAGTATACCCTATCCGAGCACCGAAAAAAAGGTCACCTGAGTTATCTGGACTCGCTCACCAAATTTCTGTGTGGCTCCTGAAAGAAGGTCCGCAATTGTTTTACTCGTATCTTTGATAAATGGCTCGGCCAAAAGTGCCGTAATGTCTTGCTGGCGCATAGCGGCAACATGCATCGCGATATCTCGCGCAAGCATTGAGAAGCCCTCATTCTTGGAAACGAAATCCGTCTCACACGAAAGGAGTACGAGTGCGCCCACTTGACCGGTGGTGTGGACATAACTCGACACAACACCAGCCCCGAGTTCGCGATCTTGTTTTTTGATAACTAAAGATGCTGAGCGCTCTTTAAGAAGTGCTATAGCACGGTCCATATCACCCGCCGCCTCCTCGAGTGCCTTTTTGCACTCCATAACAGACACGCCTGTTTTATCACGAAGCTCTTTTACTTGCTCTGCACTTATAGACATAGAGAAAATATTTAACTAATTAAAAAACCTACGCGACCACAACCTCAGGAGCTGCAAGAGAATCTGCCGGTGACACCGAACCCACATTACTTTCGTAGGTTGTAGCTACTTCGCCGAGGACGAAGGCAATACTTTGTACAGACGCATCGTTTGCAGGTATTGGATGAGTGACGAGTGTTTTATTGCAGTCAGAGTTGAGGAGCGCAATAACGGGGATCTTGAGTTGACGCGCTTCGTCGATTGCGCCGCTCTCGTGTTTAGGATCAATAACAAAGAGCGCGTCGGGAAGCTTCTGCATACCCTTGAGACCGCCGAACATTAATTCGAGGTCGGTGATTTCACGATCAATGAGCAAGCGTTCGTGTTTAGTAAATTTTGCCAATTCACCCTTCTCGCGCATGTCGGAGAGTTCTTGTAGGCGATTGACACGCTTTTTGATTTCAGAAAAATTAGTGAGAGATCCGCCGATCCATCGAGACGCGACAAACGGTTGATCGAGACGCTGTGCTGTGCGTGTAAGGGCCTCGCGTGCCTCAGCTTTACTACCGACAAAAAGTATCTTTTTACGATCCGCAGCGAGTGCTTTCACATAAGCGAGAGCATCCTCCATGCACTTACTGGTGCGTTCAAGGTCAAACAATTCAGTGCCTCCTTTAACGCCAAAGATGTAAGGCGCAACCGAAGGATGGCGGCGCGACTTGGCATAGCCAAAGTGGGCTCCTACCGCAAATAGCTTGTCGATTATGGTCTCGTTTTCACTCATAGGTGTGTGCCCCAGGGTACCACAGGTGTCAGCTTCCCGCAACCACTCCCGTTCCACTTTGGGCTAAAGCCAAAGCGTCGAGGATAGGATCGAGGTTCCCCGCAAAAATAGAGGGGATGTTGTGCCAGTTTTCTTTGATCCGATGGTCGGTGATACGATCCTGTAAAATGTTATACGTGCGGATCTTCTCTGATCTATCTCCCGTACCAATTTGGAGTTTACGATCGACCGAAAGTTTAGCTCGCGCTTTCTCTTCTTCGTATGCTTCGATTTTTGCCATCAACACTGCCATCGCTTTTTCGCGATTACCCAACTGGTTGCGCTCCGACTGCGAGCGAGCCTCAAGCCCAGTTGGTTTGTGCACCAAACGCACCGCAGTCTCAACTTTGTTGACGTTTTGACCTCCAGCACCCCCCGAGCGTGAGAATTCCATTTCGATATCGCCTGGGTTAACCTCGATCGTGTGTTTTTTGCGTATAGGCAAAATGGCGACCGAAGCGGTCGAGGTGTGTACGCGACCAGATTTTTCAGTTGCAGGTATGCGTTGCACACGATGGACGCCAGTCTCAAATCGCATACGCTCATAGACTCCGAGCCCGCGCATCTCGAGTACAATTTCCTTGTATCCGCCGAGGTCGGTTTTAGATTCCGACAAGACGCGCACCTGCCAACCTTTAGCATCAGCATACACGCGATACATCTGCGACAATTCCTCGGCAAAGAGCGCCGCTTCCTCGCCTCCTACACCTGCACGGACTTCGATAATAGCCTCGTTTGGAAATTCTTCTTCAGCTTTTTCACGATCAAGTATCTTTTCAATCTCAGTTATAAGCACGGCTTTTTGCTCCTCAATACGAGAGAGGTCATCTTTTGCCAAATCACCCAAATCTCCTTCCGAAAGGAGCTTTACCTCTTCCTCTTCAGCAAGTAGGCGCTCAAGCTCCGCGGCAAAATACGCAGTTTTTGGGTTTTCTTTATAGCGGGAGAGGTCCGCGTTATTCATCTATTTTGACTTCCGAGGCGCAGCAGCCTTACTGCGAGTGCGGAACTTCTCAACACGACCAGCAGCATCAAGTGTCTTCTCATTGCCAGTATAGAATGGGTGGCACGCACTACAAATTTCAACCGAAATTTTCTCGTGTGTTGAGCCCACAACAAAGCTGCGGCCACATGCGCATACTACCTCAGCCCCAGGGAAATATGTCGGGTGCACGTCTGTTTTCATGGGCACACTATAGCATCAATTTTTTTACTGTGCAACACCTTATATACCGTTCAAGAAATCAATATTCTGCTGAATAGAGGTAACTTTTGCCATCACTTGTGTAGCATAAGTCTGCCCTCGAGTGGCCCACCCACCGCCTGCGTAATACTTAGCAGCGGCTGTGCGCTCGGCAGTATACCCCCCGGCCCCTGCCCCCAAGTCGCCTAAGTAGATAGACATAGCTGTTATCGCGTCTTGTGGCGCCCACGGATTAGCTATCGCTATACCTCGAGCTGAGGCGATACGCCCCGCCAAGCCTGCCCACGTTGAAGCAATAAATTGTGCTGGGCCCATAGCACCTCCGTAGCCACCAGCACTCGCAATGGGACACGATACTACTTGTTTGTGTGGATCGAAACCGAGTTTGTTTGAGAGTGCTAAAAATGGCGGCACATCGCGGGTTGGGTGCATCAAATTTGAAAATGTCTTACCGGTATTTTTACCCACACCAGCTCCCGTTGTATAGTGGGCAAGATAACACTGTCCCACATTTACACCCAGATTTGATTCTTGAGTCAAAATAGC
>CAZDPP010000016.1:0-10571 GCA_964507495.1 uncultured Candidatus Saccharibacteria bacterium | reverse complement strand
GGGCGACCGGACTTGAACCGGCAACCTCTCCCGTGACAGGGGAGTGCTCTAACCAAGTTGAGCTACGCCCGCAAATGTGTGACAGACACTCTGCAAACATGGGCATTCTAGCGCAAAAAATGAAAATTGACCACGCCTCACTTGTGCTCAATCGGACTTGTGTCGGTGGAAGGACTTGGTCACAAGTTCCCTTCGGGACTCGCGACCCCGCCTCGCTCCCGCTGTGCGGGATGCTCCGGCCTGCAAGTCTTCACGCACTGTACTCAAGTACAGTGCTCACCTTACTTTGTGTCGGTGGAAGGACTTGCACCTTCGACCTTGGCTTTATGAGTGCCATGCTCTAACTACCTGAGCTACACCGACATTTTAATATACCCCTCTTGTATTATCTTTCGAATGTAATCCTTACGCTTTAATTTCTTAAGCTTAAGTTCAACTCTTCTCGCTTGCTTAAGCGTCGGATATTCTTGTTTCAACACAAGATGTATTTTGCCTAAGCGTTTCGTTGAGGGAGTAAATCCTCCGCTATGATGTCTTACTCTCTCTACTATATCAAGGGTACTCCCAATATAATACGCACCCAATTCACTCTCTAAGATATACACAAATGCCATAGCGTTTTTAGGACTGAGTCCCGACGCTTTGGTCGGGAGGCCGACTGTAACGTCGGCCCTACACCGACATAGAGCCAGGCTAGCATTTTTATACCTCTACTTCAACCATTTCTTGTTGCGGGGGCAGGATTGGTCACCGGTTCGCTACGCGACCGTCGACCCCGCCTCGCTCCCACTATGCGGGATGCTCCGGCCTGCAATTCCTGACACAGGCAAAGCAGTTTGCCTGTTCCCCCGCACCCACGAAAAGAGGCGCCGAAAGCACCTCTTTTTTATTTCTTGTTGCGGGGGCAGGATTTGCACCTGCGACCTTCAGGTTATGAGCCTGACGAGCTACTACTGCTCTACCCCGCTACGCGCTCACCATACATGAGACTAATGGCAACACTATATCAAATATAACCAAACTCTTCAAACACGCGGCGAAACTGATCCATTGTTGTATGGGCATCACGCTCACTCAGTGGAAACGCTTCGCCTAGGTGCGCCAAAGTGTTGCGCATGCGGTGTGCCTCCCACGCCAAGTTAAGTGTTGTAAACTGCTCGCGATTTGCCCCCTTGAGCTGCTCGCCAAGTGTTGTACCCGCATAGCCGCGCTCAGTCAGCAGTGCCGCAAGCATGCTATCTGCTTCTAAAATTGCTCGACGCCAATCACTTTCATTTGGCGAACTTGCGAGCGCTGTAGCTGCTTCCCATCGCGGATTCTTGACGCGCTGTATCGCAATCTCTCTCTTTGCGCGCTCTGCTTCCTCGCGTACATGGAAGCCATGATGCTCAACTTGGAGCATGCGGATACGTGTATATACAATAAGTGCCAACAACACGACCGAGGCGACGACACCCAATATCGCCACCCACTCCACAAACACCACAACAAGGTCGGGCACTTGCTCTGGCCTTATAAAGACACTAGCGATCAGTTCATATATTCGTTGAAATATATATGCAATGTTGAGTGATTGATCCCAGTCCACTCACCTATTGTACCTCGCTTACGTTAGTTTGCTCTATATCTTTTCCCACACGAAAGAGTGCGCTTTCGTCACCATGGGCTGCAGTGAGTTGTATCCCCATCGGCAATTCACCTTTACTGCGTACAGTCGGGATCGATATCGCTGGATTTCCGGTCAGGTTGGCGGGGACCGTAAACGCATCAGCTAGGTACATAGACATTGGGTCTGATTTTTCGCCCACAACCCAAGCCACAGTTGGCATCGTAGGCGTCAGTATCACATCAATATTCTCAAATGCTTCCTTATATTCACGCTGCAATTGTTCGCGAGCTGCCACAGCCTTTCCGTAGTATGCATCATGGTAACCAGCCGAGAGTACATACGTACCAAGCAATATGCGGCGACGCGCTTCAGGGCCAAAACCTTCGCCGCGTGACTGGGCATAATCTTCCAAAAGAGAACCTCCTTTTAATGACAACCCGTAGCGAACACCATCAAAACGTGCCAAGTTTGACGACACTTCTGCAAAGTTGATTATGTAGTAGGCGGCGAGCGCCGGCCCAAGAGACGGGATATCGATATCGGGGCTAAACGCATATCCTTTTGTGTGCAACATGTCCCCAATTTCTCTAAACTTTTTTCCAACTTCCTGAGTATCAAACAATTCGCGATCAATATTGAGCAGCCGCGGCACAGCTACTGTTTTTTTCTGTATTCTTTTTGGATAGAGACTTTCGTCTGTAGATGTACTATCGAGTACGTCATGGCCGCGGATAGTATTAAAAATTATTTCGACATCCTCGACCGTTTTAGCAAGTGGCCCTACTTGGTCAAACGATGAAGCCGCAGCTATAACGCCAAACCTCGACACACTGCCGTATGTAGGCTTGAGCCCCACTATTCCACAAAAACTCGCCGGGTTGCGCACCGAGCCTCCTGTGTCTGTGCCCAAAGCACCGAGCGCCATGTGTGCAGCGACCGCCGCAGCCGAGCCGCCCGAGGTGCCTCCGGCAACGCGACTTTCATCATGCGGATTTTTGGTTGGGCCGTAGGCCGAGTTTTCGGTCGAGCCGCCAAGCGCAAATTCATCCATGTTGGTGCGCCCCAAAAACACGACGCCTACATCTTTGAGTTTTTTTATAACTGTCGCATCATAAGTTGCAACATAACCCTCGAGTATCTTAGAGGCTGCAGAAACCTTTCGCCCTTCGATCAAAATATTGTCCTTTATTGCAAATGGGATACCGAGCAAGGGATGATTCTCCCCCGCCTTACGCCTCGTGTCGGCTGTTTCGGCTTGCGCAATAACATCATCAAACACCTCCAGATAGGCATTGAGAGTCGGGTTTCTTTTTTCTATCTCATCCAAACACGCGCGCGCCAGATCGACGGCAGTGATTTCTCCTGCCTGCAATTTCTTTGACGCCTCAACTATTGTAAGTTCGTTTAGTCTACTCATCTTTTTGAATTATCTTACGCACGACATTGAAGTCGCCCTCGCGCTTTGGGAATGCCGCGCGAAGTGCTTCTTCTTTTTGTGTAAGCCTATCCCCCTCTGTCCGAGGCACATCGTCGCGTAAGACATTATGCAAAAGTGGCACTCCGCCAGCTGGTGGATTTGTTCCATTATTTCCTTCAAACGCACTAATTTGCGCCACATACTCAAGGATATTTGAGACGTCCTTTTGCAGTGACACCATCTCATCCTCGCCAACCTTGAGCCGTGCCAAATCGGCCAGACCCTGAATCTCTTCTTTGGAAATCATGTGGCTATAGTAGCAGAAAACACTTCCTGTCGCAGCTTCTCCCCCTCCTGACGGAGCTTGTTGCCAGTTAGAGGCGCCAAGTATCTTCTTCTTTTGAATATTCGACAATCGCGCTCGTAAAAACCGTGATCGATACGACTCTGGATTGAAGGATACTGAAATTCGGCCGTTTCGACCGTAATCAAAAACAGATGCGCCTACTATTCTCTTTCATTATACAAAAAAGAACCGCCATCCCAACATGGGACGGCGGCAAAGCGCAGAAGTTCGAGTACGAGCGCAAAGGGGCCGAAGCCTAAGTGCTCTTACGAGGGCGACGCGCAGCGAACCGACAGACCTGATGCCACTTGCCGGAAGACCACTCGCAGCCGACGAGCTCACGCCTCGAACTATGGCGGCCGAGGATGAGAATGTTAAGGTAGCCGCTCGGGCCGCGCCAGAGGTTTGCCTTGTGCAGAAAGACGATCGGAAAATTCTGCATGTCGAGATATTTCTCCCCGAACCGCAGCGCGTCTTCCTCGGTCGGCTCCTCGAGCCCGCGTTTAGCGAATTCTTTGAGCACCCAGTCCGAAGAGGGCGGAACGTGATCGAACTCGACAAGCTCGATATCCGCTTCGCCGGGTTCCGTTTGCATGCGAAATTGCGGCGAGTCGACGAAAGCCCTTGCAACAGCGCTGACGTAATCGTATTTGCCCGCGGCGAGCAGCTGCTCCTTCGAGCGGCCGTCGCCGAATGAAATGGTGAGCTGCTTGCGGAGAAATTTTTTCAAGTCCGCAAGCCACTTGGGACCATTCGGCCCAGCGAGTTTTTCGTTCAAGTCGTTCAGCGGTCCCCGAACTTCGGAGAGCGAGAGCAAACCGAGCATGCCTTTCGACATAGTCAGCCTCCTTATTTAAAAGAGCCGACACAGAACTTTGGCGAATGCCTAATTCCGCCAGCCGAGAGTATAATACTACAATTTAGAAACACTTGTCAATATCTGTAAGAAATCTTCTTCATTAAGAACTTGCACACCCAGCTTTTGTGCATCAGTGAGTTTGGAGCCAGCCTCCTCGCCAGCCACAACTGCAAAAGTCTTTTTGGAGACTGAGGAGGAAACATTGGCACCAAGGGAGCGCAATTTTTCTTTTGCCTCATCCCGCGACAAACTCCCCAGAGTCCCTGTCAGGACGAACGTTTTACCAAACAAAGGAAGTTTTTCACCTTGAGTGTGTCGGGAGTTTTGTGAATACTCAGGATTTTCTATATGCAGCACTTTTTTAAGTCTACTTATCAATAGGTGGTTTTGTGGCTCAGCAAACCAATCCACTATAGATGTTGCGACGATGTCCCCTATGCCGTTTATGGCCAACAACTCGGGCTCTTTTGCACGAGCGACATCGTCGAGTGTTCCAAATGTTTGCGCAAGCAAGAGGGCCGTCTCCTCTCCCACTTGCGGGATCGATAGGCCCGCGATGAGCCGCGCCAAGGTCACACGCTGTGCCGTTTTTTTGATCGACGTAAGTAATTTTTTAGCAGACACCTCGGCAAACCCTTCAAGTGTCAAAAGATCACCCTCGGTGAGGGTAAAGAAATCGTCATAACTTTGCACAAGATTTTTCTCCAAAAGTGCATCCACCGTACTTGGCCCCAAACCTTCAATATTGAGCGCACCCTTGCTCGCAAAGTGGCGAAATTTTCGCCGCAACTGCGCAAACGAATCCTTATACACACACTTCCACGCCGCAGTACCCGGCACCCGTTCGATACGTCCATCACCCCCGCACTCGCTCACATAGGTAGGCCATGCGTACTTTTTTTCTTTGCCAGTGCGCAGCTCCGGGAGTACGCGCACAATGTCGGGAATAACATCCCCTGCTTTTTGCAAAATCACGGTGTCGCCTACACGGACATCAAGTCTCTCGATCTCATCTTGGTTGTGGAGCGTGGCCCGCGAAACTACTGACCCCGCAACAGATACCGGGCGCAAATGTGCAACCGGCGTAAGTACACCAGTGCGCCCCACCTGGAGCACAATATCCTCAACCACGGTCGTCACCTGTTCGGCAGGAAATTTGAATGCGATAGCAAAGCGCGGCGCTTTGCCGGTATACCCCAGACGTTGCTGGAGCGCATGTTTGTTTACTTTGACGACCACTCCATCTATCCAATATCCTTGTGTTTTACTTCTTTTACTCCACTTATTCCAAAAAGCGATAATCTCTTCAGTGTTTTTTGCTTTTGCATAATTTTTGTTGACCTTGAAACCGAGCCCTCGCAAATAGTCCAGTTCTTCAAACTGTGTTTCAGGGAGAGATTCTTCTGTAGAGGCTACATCGTATATAAAAGTATCGAGTTTGCGAGAGGCAGCAACAGCCGGGTCGAGTTGGCGAATTGAGCCCGCAGCTGCATTGCGCGGGTTTGCAAATTCGGCTTCACCTCCTTTTTTTCGCAGCGCGTTTATCTCCTCGAGTGCTTTCTCGCTCATCCACACTTCACCCTCTACAACCACATCAATAGCACGCGTAAGTGAAAGTGGTACCGAAGAAATAGTTTTTATATTTTGTGTCACATCCTCTCCCACCGTGCCGTCGCCGCGCGTAGCTGCTGTTTTGAGCAAGCCTTTTTCGTATGTGAGAATTATTTTAAGCCCGTCTATTTTGAGTTCACACACATACTCAACCGCCTCGTCGGTCCCAAGAACACCCTCGGCCGTAGCCTGACGGGCGAAGCGCTTGACCCGAGCATCAAAATCACGGATGTCATCCTCTGAAAATGCATCATTAAACGACCACTGGGGAATGGTGTGAGTTATCTTGCTAAATTGCGACAAAGGTTTACCTGCCACTCGCTGCGTTGGACTGTCGGGCGCCACGAGCGCCGGGTACTGGCGTTCGAGCTCCGCCAATTCGTGCATGAGAGAGTCCCGCGCAGCTTCAGGGATCTCTTCTATGTCATACACATGGTACTGGGTGCGATAGTGGTGTATGGCGTCTTTGAGCTTTTGGTATCGGGCACGCGCCTCTTGTGGGATCATGAGTTATAGAGTACTGCCTAGTAGTCGACTTGCAACACGCGTTCAACTTGGCTCGGACCAGGCACACACGTATTGTACCCGTGTGCCTGCACAGTGGTATGCACACCTCCATTCAATATAAACTTACTCACCTGCACACCTGCGCACCACGGCCCTGCAGTCGATGTAACATAAAAAGTATTAATCGCGGTAGTCGGTGTCCAGGTGTCGCTATTGTATGCCTTGTTTGTAGGGTCGGCCATATATGCCGCAATATCGACCCCATTACACAATACCCCGGAAGCCTTTGGAGATGAGGCGCTCGATGTCGCAAAGGCATACGTGCCAGTGTCGAGCAGCCCCTTGGTGTCCCAGTAGAGTGCACACTCGGCGCCCGTGTCGGCCGCGTAGATGGCATATTGCGATTGGAGTGAGGAGGTTGCGAGCGCAAGCTGGCGCACAGTGACGTCATAAATGACAAGCCCAACCGCAAGTGCCAAACTCGACACAAGTACTGCAAAAAATATGGTAAATCCCTCGGCCGTAGACCGTCCACGAGCGAGGCCTCTTTTGTGTACAGAGCGTAATTTCATATCATTGCCAATTAAACATATTTTCTTGCACCACAACTTGTCTGGCGACTCCCCCGACATCCTTCCAACTCACGGTTACTTTGGCCGTCACTTCAGTGTTTGCCGCTTGAGTTATTATTTCGATTGTACGAGTAAAGATTGTAGGAGTCGCAGCGTTGTCGTAATTGTAGACATGATTAGTGGCATCATAATTCATCACACCACATGTTGAGCCACCACACACACGCGGGGAGGTAGGATTTTGTGCTGTACTGTCGAGGTAGCATGTTTTGGGGCTTATACACTCCTTGAGTGTCGTCGGGTCACTTGCGGCAGGGCCGTTGAGCCAGTCTTGACCCTCAAGGCGGTTGGTGTCGCGAGCAAAACGCAGATATTCCATAGCATCTTGTGCCAAAAATGCTGCGGTTGTTTGGTTTTTGGCGACGAGCGCTGCGTTTAACCCTTTGGATGCGATTGTTAAGGGCCCCGCGATTGCAATTGACAGAATGAGTACTGCGATGAGTGTCTCCACCAAAGTAAACCCGGCGTCATGACGGGTAAATCCCTCGGCCGTAAGCCGGCCACGGGCGAGGCCTTTATTTTTTTTGTTTTTACTGATCATAGATACGTTGTGTCACCGAGGTCTGTATATTAAATGTGGCAATTTTCCCATCTACCTGTATCACCGAAGTACCCGCAAGTAGGATTGTCACTTTTGGTTGCTGCAAATCGGCAGCACCCCGAGCTGAGCCTGTCACATAGAAAGAAAGGCCGGTGATATTCACGTCGGGCGTTGTAAGCGGGATAAAGTTTGAACTAGCACAATCGGTCGAGAGTGATCCTCCCACCCCAGCAACATGTCGTTTGATAGTGGTGCCGTCTAGGCAATATGCGACATTTCTTTTATCTGCATCTACAAACGCGATGTAGTTTGAAGGAGTCACAGTACAGTCAGCCGGGGCAAGCGACGCAGCAGAGGCGCCTGTCGTACCGCAGTGATACGTGCCTCCTGTGCGGATATTGCGCGACATGCTGTCGAGAGCAGCACTGAGATTGTTGACCGCAACACTGAGCGCTTGAGCCTTACGCGCAGCCTCGGCAAGTGTGAGGAGTGCCCCGAGCGCCACTACCATAACAATAGCAAATATTGCCACCGAGACGAGCACCTCGATGAGGGTAAACCCGGTGTTATGTAGGCGAAGTTTTTTCATAGCGAGTTTGATTGCATATCAAGTTGACCCGTTGTGTATATTTTTATAAATCGCTTAGTCCCGGCATTTGATTTTATCTGTATGACACCACTTGAGTGGTTGCAGGTTCCTGCGGCGTCGGTGTCAGTCACAAAACATGCGTCCGGGTTGGGACGTTTAAACAAAATAGTGAGGGAAGTTATCGCTGCAGAACCACTTGAAGTATCGCTTCCTGTGCAACGATAGAGACCGCCAGAGATGGCGCACACTTCGCCTATGGTGTAGCGGCTGAGTGTAAATGTTTTAATAATTGGATCAGAACCAACATCATACTGACCATCCCCGTCTATATCAGCAAACAAAAGATAGCTTGTGCTCGGAGCGGTGAGGTAGAGCCCGTATCCTTTTGCAAAACATGTTGTGGCTGTGGGTGCATTTGGGCAGGTGCCTGCTATTGTATTGGCACCAAAGACACTGGTGCCGTAGATCTGTGCTTGCCTGACTGAGAGCGCCACACTGTAGGCGGCGCCCCGCAACAAGACCGAACTATCAAACTTTGATTGCTGTAAAAGGAGAGTGAGTGTGATGAGGGTGATGATGGCGACCACGACCAAGAGTTCGATAAGTGTAAACCCGGCATTACGACGGGTAAACCCGCCCGGCCGAACAGACCTGGTCGTTCGGGCAGGCCCCCTAGAAGAGGATTGTGAGGGTTGAGAAAAAATCGACATGAAAAAAGTAGACGAGAGCCATCCCAAATGCCAGAAACGGCGCAAAGGGAATCTCACTACTCATTGTAAACCCAAAGCCCGATACCTGCGATGCGCGGGTGGGGGTAAAACGCTTTATTATTTTTGAAACACCAAGCAATATGACACCGACAATGGCTCCGCTCCACACCCCAAGCATCAATGCGGTGAGGCCTTGAGTGAGGCCAAGAAACCATCCTAAAGAAAGCTCAAACCCACTATCCCCCCACCCCATCCACCTCCCACCCGAGAAAAGCGATAGTAAAAAAAGTGGTAGCGCAAGCAAAGGGCCAGCTGCTAGCGCCAACAAGCTTGGAGTACCCGAGACAAAAAGAGATACGACAGCCAGCGCCATCAATAGAAATGATGCCGACCATGGGATTATGGTGTGGCGCATGTCATAGACAATGATGAACAAAATCGTCATCCACACTAACAACCAAAATATGTAGACACTAGGTGTCCACGGATAGAGGAGGTATATCCCGAACGAGAGTCCGGCGGCCACTAGCTCGACCAGTGGATATTGAGGCGAGATGCGCGCCTCACAGTAGCGGCAGCGACCGCCCAGGAACAGGTACGAAAAGATTGGAATAAGATCAAGAGGATTTAGTGTGTGCCCGCAGTGCATGCACTTTGAGCGCCCGCCCATAGTGCGGCCAGTGTTAAAGCGAAACGAGAGCGCGTTTATAAAACTGCCGAGTATGGCACCCAAGACTGCGCTAGCTAGTGTGAATATAACTACCTCGTCCATGCATTAGTTGGTCACGTCGTAGCAAGTGTGAGCAGTCGAAGCAGCACCAACACATTTATCAGCTGTACCGACAAAACCAGTATAACCATTACACAACCTAAATGTCCCTGTACCACCCGAACCTGCATCAACATCGCCAGACAATACCGCATCAATTTCAAGCGCAGCCCCGAGATGGTACCCTGTAATAGGATTACCACTACAGTTGGTGGTGTTGTTGCCTAAGGGAGAATAAAGATAAGCACCGCCTCCATTTGGATCAGTTGGGACAACTGACATATAGGTTGGTGCCAGTGCCGTGGTACCTGTTGGGTATTTTGAGTTGTCGTTGTAGTACATCTCGAGTGCAACTTGGATATTCTTGATGTCACTCAACCGCTGTGCATCACGAGCTTTTTGTTTGGCGGTATTAAACGATACCAGCATGATTGATGCGAGGATGCCGATAATCGCTATAACGACCAACAACTCTACAAGAGTGAAACCTTTTTTGTATATATACATGAGGTATTTAATTACAGCCAGCGACCACAGTGCCCAAACTTGTACTATCAATACGAGCCAACCCTTGTGGAATATTTCCTAATCCGCTTTCAAGGTATGTACAGATTTCGTAATCCCTGGTTGTGGGTGTGCCAGAACTACCATCTAGCTGGTGTACCGAATACTGACAAGCCCTAGTAGCACTACTCCTACATATACCCGTACCAGTACCTGCGGGGACAGGGGCACTCGGGTCTTGGTAGTTTGCCAACTCAGCCGGCAGTGTGCATGCGGCAATATTGGCATTGGGCGATGAACCAGCGGATATACCGCCAGTACAACCAGTAAATGAAACAGCGGATGTACCATCAGCAAAAGCAATAGCTTTTGCCATCTCACGCAAAGCGCCAACACGAACAGCGTCACGACCTTTAGCTCGGGCACTATTAAGAGATATCAACACAATCGACGCCAAGATACCAATGATGGCGATGA